>JBOGGB010000197.1:0-8453 GCA_050743605.1 Acidimicrobiales bacterium | reverse complement strand
GTTCTCCAGGTGGCCCGACGCGGCCCACACCCTGGGGCTGGAGAGGATGGCGGCGTCGAGGCCCACCACCTCGGGGCGCAGCTGCACGACCGAGCGCCACCACGCCTCCTTGACGTTGCGCAGCATGGCGGCGCCGAGCGGACCGTAGTCGTAGGTGGACCGGAAGCCGCCGTAGATCTCCGCGGACTGGAAGACGAAGCCGCGGCGCTTGCACAGGCTCACGACCTTCTCCAATAGGTCGTCGGGGGCGTCCGGCTCGGAAGTCATGCGGCAGGATACCGGCCGAGGGCTGCGGCGACGGACACCGCACCGGCAACCGCGCCCGACGGCGCGGCGGCATCCAGGCCTCCGTTGGCCCCGGCGAGGAGCATCGAGGAGACCGCGTTCGCCATGAGCCGCCCCCGCACGGTGAGGACGGCTCTCCCGCCCTCGCGGACGACGAGACCGTCCAGCTCGTCCGCCTCTCCGAGCGCGGCCTCCGGCACACCCGCGGGCGTGCGCAGCGACAGCATCAGCCGCTCGAGCTCTCGCCCGTCGCCCTCCACGCGCTCTTCGCCTGCAACAGGCGAGCGTCCCGCCTCGATCGCTGCCACGTAGCGCTCGGGCGTGCGCACGTTCCACCATCGCCTGCCCGCACGGGCATCCCCGCGATGGGAGTGCGCCGCCGAGCCGACCCCGAGGTACTCCCCCTGGCGCCAGTACAGCTGGTTGTGGCGGCAACCGTGAGCTGGCAGCGCCCAGTTGGAGACCTCCTCCCAGCGGTAGCCCGCGGCAGAGAGCCTGACGTCCACCGCCTCGTAGCGCGCCGCCTGCACGTCGTCGTCGGGGTGCCGCCTGCGGTCGAGGGCGAGCGGGGTGCCCGGCTCGACCGTGAGCGCGTACGCGCTCACGTGCGACGGCGGGTGCGCGAGTGAGAGGACGTCGTCGACCGTGCGCGCCCAGTCGTCGTCGGTCTCGCCCGCCGCGCCGTAGATGAGGTCGACGTTCACTCGTGCGAACCCCGCGGCCGCGGCCGCCTCGACGGCGCGGGGCACCGTCTCTGGGTCGTGGCGGCGGCCGAGCGACGCCAGCACGTGGGGCACCATCGACTGGACCCCGAACGACATCCTCGTGACGCCGGCCGCGCGGTAGGTGCCGAGACGCTCTGGGATCGCGTCCTCCGGGTTGCACTCGACGGTCACCTCGGCGTCGAGCGCACGCGGGATCGCCCCGAGGACTCGGGCGAGCCACGGCGCGGGCAGGCGCGAGGGCGTGCCGCCCCCGAAGAAGACGCTCGTCGCCTCGGCCAAGGCTCCCGTCTCGACGAGGTGCGTCACGTCAGCCACGCAGGCGGCCACGTAGCGCGCCATCAGGGCGTCGCGGTCGGTGTAGGTGGCAAATGCGCAGTAATCGCAACGGTGCCGGCAGAAGGGCACGTGCACGTAGACGCCGAGCTCTGCCTGCACGGGCTCGCCGTTCACGAGCCCCCCGCTCACGACCTCCCCGGTCACCAGGTGAGGCCCGCAGCCATGCGCACCGTGCGAAGCCGGCGGTCGATGTGCGCCTCCATCGCCTCGGTGGCGAGCCCCGCGACCTCTCCGGCGCAGGCGGGCGGGGGAGACGAGAGCACCTGTCCGAGCGCGCCGCCGAGCACCGAGCGGACGACGGCCAGCGCGTCGGGGCTCACCGCCCTGCCACGCCGGCACTGCCTGCACAAGGTGCCGCCCTCGGTGGCGTCGAACGCGACCAGCTCGACCTCGCCTTCGGGCCTGGCGCATGCGGCGCAGGCGTACAGGACGGGCTCGGTACCCTCGTGGGCGAGCAGCTTCAAGAAGAAGGCGGGCACCAGCATCACCGGGTCCGTGCGCTGGTCGGCGAGCGCCCGTAGCGCGCCCACGAGCATCCGGTACAGCCCGGGGTCGGGGTGGCCCTCGAGCGCGAGCTGGTCGACCACCTCGAGCATGGACAGGCCGCAGGCGATCCGCTCGAGGTCGTCGCGCACGCTCGGGAAGTGGTCGACCACCTCGGCCTGGTTCACGACGGCGAGGTCCCCCCGTCCCTGCCACAGGAGGAGCGCCACGTGGCTCAGTGGCTCGAGGCGGCCGCCCCACTTGCTCGTGGTCTTGCGCACCCCCTTGGCGACGGCGCGGACCTTGCCGTGCGCCTCGGTGACCAGCACGACGATCCGATCCGCCTCGCCGAGCCGATAGGTCCTCAGCACCACCCCCGAGTCGCGCAGCAGCGTCACGGCGCGGGCTCGTCGCTACGGGACGCGTCCAGCCCTCCTCCGGGCTCGGTCGCGCCAGGATCCCGGGAGGAAGGGGCCCCACGACGGCCGTAGTGACCACCGCGCCCGGAGAGGAGGTTGCCTCCACCGACGAGCACGACGAGCACCACCAAGCTGATGAGGACCTCGCGGGCCGCGCCGAAGCCGGACGCCGCGAGCCAGCAGGAGAAGCCGAGCAGCGCGAGGAAGGCGACCACCGCCACCTTGGTGAACGTCACCGGGGAGCCACCAGCCCACCGTAGCGGCGGTCTCGACGCTGGTACTCGTCCACCGCCGCGCGGAACTGCCCCTCGGAGACCTCGGGCCACGGGTCGTGCAGCACGACGATCTCGCTGTACGCCACCTGCCAGAGCAGCAGGTCGGGCACCCGGCGGTCGTCACCGGTGAGCACCAGGAGGTCCACATCGGGAACGCCCAGCGCGTCGCTGATCGTGGACTCGCGCACCTTCTTCGGAGCGACCCCGCGCGAGGCAAGCTCTCGCAGCGCGCCAACGAGCTCGCGCCTCCCGGATCCCTCTCCGGCGAGGACGACCCGGAGTGCCGGCGCCTCCAGCCCGACGAGATCTGCCGTCGAGCCCGCGTCGCGGTTCCCCGCCGTGACGGCGGGCATGACAGCCACGCCGCGACGAGCCAGTTCCGCGGCGCGCGCACGCAGCGCCCGTCCCCCCGAGGGCTCCTGCACCGTGAGCCTCGCCACTCCGAGGTCGAGCGCCGAGTCGACCAGCGCGCGCAGCGCGCGCTCCTCACGCTCGGGCGCCTCGGGGCCCCCGTCGGCCCGTCGTGAGACCCATGCGACGTGGCTAGGGACTGGGCCGCGCCGGGAGTGCGGGACGGTCGTCACGACCAGAAATTACCGCCGGAACCTCTCCATGCCCGTCACCGTTGCTCGCGGGCCCCCACGGGGTTCCCCGTCCGTCCGCCGCCGCCCCGGATGCGCCGCAGGGCCAAGCCGGTATCCTCGATGTGCCGCGGCATCGTGGGCCTGCGGCAACGCACCGAGGAGGTCGCCATGACGCCACCTGAGCTCGAGCTGAGCGACGAGGAATGGCGGGATCGGCTCTCGCCCGACCAGTTCGCGGTGTTGCGCCACGCCGCCACCGAGCCCCCGGGATCGGGCAAGTACCTGCACGTGGACACCGAGGGGGTCTTCCACTGTGCCGGCTGTGACCTTCCCATCTTCTCCACCGACGCGAAGTTCGACTCCGGATCTGGGTGGCCGAGCTTCGACCGCGCGATCGCCGCGGGGACCGTCGAGGAGCGAGAGGACCGCAGCCTCGGCACGGCACGCACCGAGGTCGTGTGCAGCGGCTGCGGCGGCCATCTCGGGCACCTCTTCCCCGACGGTCCCACGGAGACCGGGATCCGCTACTGCGTCAACTCACTGGCCCTCGAGTTCGAGCCGGCTCGCGGCTGACGAGCCGGCGAGCACCCGGGACGAGCCCCGACTCGAGGAGGTCGAAGGCGGCGGCGAGGAGTCCGGCTTCGTCGACCTCGCCTGACCGGATCAAGACCCGTTCCGCTCGAGCGAGCGCGTCGCAGAGGCCGAAGACGTCCTCCTTGTCGTAGGACGCCCGGACCGGGATGCGGAGCGGGACCGGGCGCACAGGAAGGCGGCTGCGGCGATCGCGGCTGCGGACGCGGGCAGGGGCCACGCGGCCGTCACGAAGACCGGCAACAGGACCACCGGTCATGCGTCCGCCGGCTCGAGGATGGCCGTGTCCTGGGCAGGCTCGGCGCGCTCGGTGCGGTGCACCTCGGCCGTGGCGAACCGCAGGCTCGGGCCGATGTCGTCGGCGACGATCTCGACCTTCGTCCGCCGCTCACCGAGCTCGGTCTCCCAGCTGCGCTGCTCGAGCCTCCCGCTGACCATGACGCGCACGCCCTTCACGAGGCTCATCGCGACGTGCTCGGCGAGGTCCCGCCAGCAGATGACGTCGAAGAACGAAGTCGACTCCTCCCATTCGTGGGTCTCCCGATCCTGCCACCGGCGATTGACGGCGATGCCCAACAGGACGCTCGCCTGCCCGTCCTTCGTGTAGCGGATCTCGGGGTCGCGGGTCAGGTTGCCCGTGGCGGTGGTGTACGTGGTCATGTGGCGCTCCTTGCTCGGCGCGTGCCGGACGGTCGCCCGGCCACGACAGGGTGCGCCCCGCGCTTCGCCGTCGCCTTTGCTGCCGACCTTGCAGGAGCGAATCGCGCGTCAAGGTTGTCCTACGTCACGCCCGCGTCGGAGCGCAGCCGCCCCTGTCGCACGGCCTCAGACGTCGAGGAAGCGGCTGATCGCGACCGCGGAGCCGCCCGTCCCGATGAGGGCGCCGATCACGACCACGACGAGGTCGGTGAAGAACACCTCCCACCCGGTCATGCGCATCTGCGCGAGGAACGATCCCGATGTGCTCGTGCCGATATGGTCGAGGCTCACGTGCAACGCGTAGACCACCGCCGCCGCGACCCCGGACCCGAGGAGGCCCTGGACGAGGCCCTCCGACATGAACGGGAGCCGGATGAACCAGTTCGTCGCGCCGACGAGCTTCATCACCGACACCTCTCTTCTCCGGGCGAATATGGCCATGCGGATGGTGTTCAAGATGAGCACTGCGGCCGACACCAGGAGCACGAGCGCGACGAGCAGGAACACCCATTGGAGGACGTTGACCACGCGCTGCTCGGTGCGGATCTGGGCGAGCGGGGCGGTCACGCTCATCACCCCCGGCTGCCCTTCGAATTTCTGGATCACCGCGGTCGCGTCCTGAGGATGGACCGGCGTGCACCGCCACGAAGTCGGGGTCCCGCTCGGGGTGACTCCCGCCTCCCCCCACACGGACCCGACGAGGCGCTTCGCCTCGAGGTAGTCGTACTCGTGTGTCCTGAACGTGCAGGGCTGATCGACGTAGGGAAGGACCGCCAGTTGCCTCCCCACCGCGGCGGTCTCGTTCTTGCTCGCTGTGGGCTTCATCCACACCATGACCTCGGTGCCGTGCTGCCAGTACGCCTCGGCGCGAGCCGCCCCCTGCTTGAGCAGCAGCGCCGCCCCCACCAGCGAGAGGGAGACCGCCACCGTGAGGACGGCGGCGATGGTCATGAGACGGTTGCGCCAGAGGTTCGAGGCGGTCTCCCTGGCGACGTACTCGGTGGAGACCGGCATCAGCTGCGATCGGGTCCGCGCGCCTCACGTGCGC
Source organism: Acidimicrobiales bacterium (assembly GCA_050743605.1). Classification (GTDB taxonomy): domain Bacteria; phylum Actinomycetota; class Acidimicrobiia; order Acidimicrobiales; family RAAP-2; genus JAJYVT01. Next base: position 3,008 of record JBOGGB010000197.1, on the reverse strand, counting down.
CCGCGACCACGGGGACGCGCCCGCTCGACGATCCCACCGTGGCGACAGCGGCGGCCGTGATCGCCGCCGTCGTGCCGCCCTCGATCCCGTACACGCCACGTGCCTGGTCGCGCACGACGGCACCGTGGTCGAGCTCGATCACTCGCCGGCGCATCCAGTTCACGAGCACCTCGTCGTGGGTGGCCACCACGACGGTGGTGCCCGTCCGGTTGATGCGGTCGAGCAGCTGCATGATGCCCTGGCTCGTGGCCGGGTCCAGGTTCCCGGTCGGCTCGTCGGCAAGGAGGATCAGCGGTCGGTTCACGAAGGCCCTGGCGACGGCCACCCGCTGCTGCTCACCTCCGGAGAGCTCGCTCGGCAGGTTGTTCCGCTTCTTGGTGAGCCCGACGAGCTCGAGCACCTGGGGGACCTGGTTGGCGACGACGTGCTTGGGCCGCCCTATGACCTCCAGCGCGAAGGCCACATTCTCGAAAACGGTCTTGTTGGGAAGCAGCCGGAAATCCTGAAAAACGCAGCCGATGTTTCGCCGAAGGTACGGGACTCGCCATTTCGGTAGGTGGACGATGTCGCGCCCTGCCTCCCAGATCCGTCCTGTGTCCGGGAGCTCTTCGCGGAGCAGGAGGCGGATGAGGGTCGTCTTGCCCGACCCCGACGCCCCGACGAGGAAGACGAACTCCCCCTTCTCGATCTCGACGGAGACGTCCCGCACTGCGACGGTGCCGTTCCTGTAGGTCTTGGTGACGGTCTGGAATCGGATCATTGGGGAATGTCTCCGTCCGGCGATGGAAGGCGTGACGGGCGACCGTCTGTGCGAAAGCCGCGGGCGCGAGGATCGGCGCAAAGCCTATCGAGCCACGTCTGCCAGGTCACATGTTTCGGTCAATTCGGGCCGTGACCTGCACCTCGAGGTCCGAGCTCGGGGCTGTGGCCGGCGCTGCTCCGCCGATCAACCGAAGACTGTCGCGCAGCTCGACGAGCGCGGAAAGCCTGCCCTCTTCGCCATCGCCTCCAGCGGGTCGTCGATGCGTGTGTACTGTCTCACCGCAGCGACGAACGCCTTGGCGTCTCCTGTCGTCGCAGTGCGAGCCTGTCGCATCGCGTCCTTCTCGAGTCGGTCGGCGAGGGTGCGCAACTTGTTCCACGTGCGGACACCCTTCGCCGGCTCGCCGAGCTTACGCAGCCTCTCGGGAATGGACCGCTCCACCTCGAGCCCCTGGTCGAAGTACTTGCCCACCTTCTTCAACAACGACTGCTGCGGCTTCAGGGGATCGAATGTGGGATACGGGAACTTCGTCTCACCGGTCCTGCTGAAGGCGGCGTTGATCTTCGTGCAGGTCATGTTCGCCTTGGCAATGAACGACGGCGAGATCTTCGCTGTGGAGGCAGCGAGCACCGGGCTCACGCTCCCCATTGCGGTGAGAAGCGCCACCGCGATGGCCGCGAACAGTGCGACCGGGCGCCGACACCACCGCGTGCACCGAGCACCCTTCTTGCCAGCTGGCTCCGACGGTCGTGTCTTTCTCATTGCATCCCCTAGGTAAGTGCGAGGCTGCAGGCGACCGTCGGAAGCTCGAGCCAGACGACACGGTACACCGCTAAGCGCCTCGGAGACGCCTGAGCTCTGCCTCCATGAACCCGTCCAGGTCTCCGTCCAGGACGGCCTCCACGTTCCCGGACTCGACTCCGGTGCGCAGGTCCTTCACCAGCTGGTACGGCGCCAGCACGTAGGAGCGGATCTGGTTGCCCCAGGCATTATCGGTGCGCTCTCCGCCGAGCGACTCGAGCTCGGCCTGGCGCTCGGCACGGGCCAGTTCGGCGAGCTTCGCAGCGAGGATCTGCATGGCCTTCGCCTTGTTCTGGTGCTGGCTGCGCTCGTTCTGCACCGCGACGACGATCCCGCTCGGCAGATGGGTGATGCGGACGGCGGAATCGGTCTTGTTCACGTGCTGGCCTCCGGCGCCCGAGGAGCGGTAGGTGTCGACTCGCAGCTCCTTCTCGTCGATCTCCACCTCCGAGACGTCGTCGAGGAACGGCACCACGTCGAGGGAGGCGAAGCTCGTCTGGCGACGGCGCTGGGAGTCGAAGGGAGACATTCGCACGAGACGGTGCACGCCGCGTTCGGTGCTCAAGAGTCCGTAGGCGTGCCTGCCGCGCACGATGCACGTCGCCGACAGGAGCCCTGCTTCCTGTCCCGGCGTCGCCTCGTCGACCTCCACGCTAAAGCCGCGGCGCTCCGCCCACCGCTGGTACATGCGCAGCAGCATCTCCGTCCAGTCCTGCGCATCGGTGCCGCCCGCGCCGGCGTGGACCTCGCAGACGGCGTCCCGGTCGTCGTACTCACCCGAGAAGAGCGACTCGAGCTCGAGCTGCCCGACCCGAACCGTGAGCGCGTCGACGGAGGCGACGAGCTCATTTGCCAAACCCTCGTCGGGGGCCCCGCCCCGTTCGGCCTCGGCGACGAGCTCCGCGAGCACCTGCGCGTCGCCCACCACCGCCGACAGCGCGTCGAAGCGGTCGAGGTCGTCGGCGACTCTGCCGAGCGCGGTCGTGACCGAGCGGGCGCGCTCGGGGTCATCCCAGAGGTCGGGGACCGCCGCTTCGCCCATGAGCTCGGCGCGGCGTGCCCGCAGCTGCTCGACGCCGAGGTACCCCTCCGCCTCGTCGACCCGCGCCGCGAGCGTCTCGATCTCTGCGGCGAGGTCGCGCCCCTCAGGCTGCGCCATGGCAGAGCTTGTACTTCTTGCCGCTCCCGCACCAGCAGGGGTCGTTGCGGCCGACCTTCGCGCCCTGGCTCGCTCCCCCGGCGGCGCGACCGTTGGCCGGCGCTGGGGGTGCGGGCGCGCCTGGCGCACCCGGCGCGGTGCGGGGGGGGTCGCCAGGAGAGCCGGGGGGCCGACCGGGGGCCGCGGGCGCTCGTTGCGCGCCAGGGGCCGCTGCGGCTCCTTGCAGCCGGGCCGCGGGGGCGGCGGGACCCGGCGAAGCCCGAGGCGGGGCGAGCGCGGCGGCCC
>JBOGGB010000196.1:0-8996 GCA_050743605.1 Acidimicrobiales bacterium | reverse complement strand
GGCAAAGTCCGATCTTGCCGCCTGTGCGACGCGCAGCCCGGCGCCGACGAGAAGGACGAACGCGATCACGACCGCTGCCGCCCCGATGAAGCCGAGCTGGTCACCGATTCCAGCGAAGATCATGTCGGTCGTGATGTGGAAGTTCGCAAACGGCGACGCGAGTGGGTCGGTGCCGAGGCCGGAGCCGCCTATGCCTCCGTGTGCGAAGTCGAAGAAGCCGTAGCCGAGCTGCGTGTTGGGGGCTGCGTGGAGCCACAGGTTGATGCGTGTGCTCACCTGGTGGAACAGGTGTGCGGCCGCGAAGGCGCCGAGAGCGAACAGCGCGATCGAGAGGGCGATGTACGCCCACCGACCGGTGGTGATCCACAGCAGCACCACGAACATCGTGAAGATGAGCATCGCGAAGCCCACGTCGTCCTCGAGGGCGATGACCGCCATCGCGAATGCCCAGAAGAGCACGATCGGCACCAGGGGACGTGGATCCAGCACGAGCCGGTTCCCTACGCGCGCCGTCGGGATGGAGAGGAGCTCCTTCTTCTCGGCAAAGTAGGACGCGAAGAAGACGACGAGGAGGAGCTTCGCGAACTCGATCGGCTGGAAAGCGATCGGGCCGAGGCCGATCCACAGCCGCGTTGTTGTCACCGGCTTTCCGAGATGGGGAACGAGAGGCGAGACGAGCAGCGCGATCGCCGCGGCAAGGAGCAGGTACCGATAACGGTCCATGTCCCGGGTGTGGCGTACCGCGAGCAGGACGGCGACGTAGCACGCGATCCCGATGGCAGCCCACGTCGCCTGGGCTTTGGCGGCCGGTGGTGTGAAGCGGACGATGACGACGTACCCGATGCCGTTCAGCAGTGCCGCGAGAGGAAGCACGACGGCGTTCGCGTCCGGCGCCAGCCATCGGTTGGCGACGTGGGCGACGAGCGCCATGCCCAGGATGACGGCGAGGATCGGCCCGATGTGGGGAGGCACCTTGCCCTTCGCGCCGAACTCGGCGATCACGTAGAGGGCAACCGTGATCGCCGAGGCGAAGACGAGCAACCCCAGCTCCGTGCGACGCTTGGGCTTGGGTCCCCTGCGCCAAGCCGGGATCCGCCCCATCGGGGTCGCGCGCACCTGCAGCACTGTGACGGTCGTCACGGCCGGCATCGTAGTTGGGGGTGTAATCTGCGGGGTCTCATGGCACTCCAGCGCACGTCCCCTGAGCAGGGCTGGGGAGAGCCGGCGACCTCGGACCTGGCAACCGGCGCCACGACCCCGCCGGTCCATCCGCCCACCGGCTCCGCCTCCACCTCGCCGCAGCAGCCGTCGCAGCAGCCGTCGCCGCAGCCTCAGCAGCCGTCGTCTTCCAGGATCGGCGCGGTCTCGCCCCTGGCACGCGACGAGTCGCTCGCAGGCGAGCGCCGCACGATCGCGGTCCACGACGCGATCGCCGCATATGGCTACGAGCGCTTTACCAACAGGGAGCTGTCGCGCCTCGACTTCCTCTCGAGGCTCTTGGACCTCGCGCAAGACACGCGCCGGCCGCTCCTCGAGCAGGTGAAGTTCATGGCCATCTTCGCCGAGGCCCTGGACGAGTTCTTCCAGGTGCGCGTGGCGGGGCTCCAGGACAAGCTCGTTGCTGGAGTGCGGGCCCGCTCCGTCGACGGGTTGCGTCCGGGTGAGCAGCTCGTCGCGATCCGCGATCGCGTGGAGCAGCTCGTCGCTCGGCAGGACTCGATATTCCTAGACGTGCTCGTTCCTGCACTCTCCGACGCGGGCATCCGCTGGTCCGACTGGACCTCCCTGGACGACGACGACCGTTCCTACCTCGTAAGCGTCTTCGACCGGCAGATCTACCCGGTCCTCACCCCGCTTGCGGTCGACCCGGGACATCCGTTCCCCTACATCTCGAACCTGTCGCTGAACCTGCTCGTGGAGGTGGGCGACCCGGCGACCGGCGACCGGCGGATCGCCCGGGTCAAGGTCCCCCCCGTGCTGCCGCGCTTCGTCGTGATGCCCGATGGGGAGCGCTTCGTGCCTCTGGAGCAGGTCATCGGGGAGCATCTGCACACGCTTTTCCCCGGCATGGCCATCGGGGAACGCGACACCTTCCGCGTGACCAGGAATGCCGACCTGGCGCTCGAAGAGGACGAAGCCGACGACCTGCTCGTGGCGGTCGAGATGGAGCTGCGGCGGCGCCGCTTCGGGAGCGCGGTCCGGCTCGAGATCAGCTCGGCCGCCGATCCCGCCCTCGTCGAGCGGCTCCGCGCCGAGCTCGACGTCCCGGCCGACGGGGTCTACACGCTGGGCGCCCCGATCGACCTGTCGGGACTGTGGGCCGTCTACGAGCTCGATCGACCGAACCTCCATGCCGAGACGTGGACGCCGATGACTCCGCCCCACCTCGCGACCGCGGGCAATGAGCCGACGGACCTGTTCGGGGTCTTGCGAGAGCGGGACGTCCTCGTTCATCATCCTTACGACTCCTTCGCCACGTCCGTGGAGGCCTTCGTGGCGCAGGCCGCCGACGACCCGCACGTACTCGGGATCAAGCAGACGCTCTACCGGACGTCGGGCGACAGCCCGATCGTGGCATCGCTGATCAAGGCAGCGGAGGCGGGGAAGCAGGTGGCAGCGATCGTCGAGCTGAAGGCCCGCTTCGACGAGCAGGCGAACATCGGGTGGGCCAGAGCCCTCGAGGAAGTCGGCGTGCACGTGGTCTACGGCCTCGTGGGACTGAAGACCCACTCCAAGAACGTCCTGGTGCTGCGGCGCGAGGACGACGGCATCCGCAGGTACTGTCACGTGGGTACGGGAAATTACAACTCGCGGACCGCCGCCACCTACGAAGACCTCGGCCTGCTCACCGCGGACGAGGACATCGGAGCGGACGTAGGCGATCTCTTCAACTACCTGACCGGGTACAGCCGTCAGTCCGAGTATCGCGAGATCCTGGTAGCGCCGGTGACGCTGCGCGAGCGAGTGCTGGAGCTCATCGCGCGCCAGGCCGAGGGAGGTCCGTCCGGGCGGGTGGTGCTCAAGGTCAACGGCCTGACGGACCCCGAAGTCATCGACGCGCTGTACGCGGCCTCTCGAGCGGGCGTGCCGATCGACCTCGCGGTGCGCGGCATGTGCAGCCTGCGCCCGGGAGTGCGGGGGCTCTCCGAGACGATCACGGTCCGGTCGTTCGTGGGCCAGTTCCTCGAGCACTCCCGGATCTACCGTTTCGGTGGATCGCTGGACGACGCTCCGCACCGGGACGCGTCCGGCTTTGCGCGGTCGTTGCCGCTACAGCTCTTCATCGGATCGGCCGACCTCATGGAGCGGAACCTCGACCGGCGCATCGAGGTTCTCACGCCCGTCCGCGACGTCGAGCTGCAGGGACGCCTCCTCGAGATCCTGGACCTCGTCTTCGCCGACGACGTGAACGCCTGGGTGCTCCACGCCGACGGGGGTTGGGAGCGGCTTGCTCCGGCCGGTGGCGTGGACTCACAGCGACGCTTGAAGGAGCTGGCAGTCGAGCGAGCACGGCGCCGGCGCGACGTCGACCCCCGGCTCGACGGCTAGCGCCCTCCCCCCCCGGCCGGACCCCCGTCGAAGGGGTCGGCAAGCCCGCGATCGGGACGGCCCCGATGCAGCTGGATGCGGAGCCTGCGGCGCGCCTTGAGATCGCTTCGCGACCTGAGCGACAGGTACGCCGCACCTCCGGCCGGTATCGGGAGCCAGAAGTTCACCAGGCGGTAAGAGAGGACGGCGAGCGTCGCGATCGCCCTGGGCATGTGGAAGCCGACCAGGGAGGGGATGAGGACGCCCTCGACGACACCGAGCCCGCTCGGCGTGATGGGGATGACGGCGAGGATGTTCGCGAGGCCGTAGGCCACGAGGAGGTCGATGGGCGAGACCAGGTGGTGGAACGCCAGCAGGAACACCCATAGCGAAGCCGCGTCGAACAGCCAGTTGGCGGTCGCCCACCCGGTGGCGCGTCGCACGAGCGCCCGGTCACGCAGCAGGACCTGGAGGCGGTCCGCGATCGTCTGGACGAGGGCGGTCACCTTGTCGGCGTTGACGACCGGGACCTTCGAGGTCCATCCGTGCAGCCGTTCGAGGGCCTGGCGCTGGCCGCGCGTGAGCAGCAGCACGGTCCCCGCGAACAGCGCGAACAGGATCAGCCCGGCGAGCGCGGCGAACCCATAGAGCGGGTTGTAGCCGTTGAGGGGTATCGAGATGAGGAGCGCACACCAGAAGATCGCGTTCAGCACGACCGCGGACCCGACCCCTTGGGTCCCGAGCCCGAAGGCTGCGGTCGAGCTCGGGACGTCGAGCTCGGTGAGGAGCCGGTACCCGACCGCGGTCCCGGGCGCCGTTCCGCCGGGGACGACGTGGCTCACGGCCATGCTCGACAGGTTCACCCGCAAGAGCACGGAACGGCGCGGCGCGTCGGGGGACAGCACCGCGTGGCTGAGCTCCGCGTAGGCGACGAGCGACAGCACCTCCAAGGCGACGGCGACGAACAGCACCCCGATGTTCACCTGGGACAAGTCGTGGAGAGCCTTGTGGGCGTTTGCGATGTCGGGCAGGAGGGCGTACTCGAGGATGAAGAGGAAGACCACGACGGCGATGGCCCATCGGAGCGGTGGTGAGTGCCACCATCGCAGGAGCCGCGCGCGCCGCGCCGCGCGCTTCGGGCTGGCCCTTCGCGAGGTGGCTGCGCCCGTTGGCGCCCCCGGCGCCTTCGGCTCGGGCACCCCCGACCCCTCCGGCTCGGGCACCCTCGACTCCTCCGGCCCGAGTCCGTCTGGACGGAGCGCCGAGGGGTGAGCCTGGGGTGCGTCCTCGTCCTGCGAGCCGTCACCTCCGGACCCCGATCGTCCGAGCGGCTCGTCCACGGCCCAATGCTCCCATGCCCGACCGGGCTGGACCGGACTCCGGCGCCGGCGTCGGATCGGCGACCTCCGGCCCCCCCGGCGGCCGCGGTGGCATGTCTGCGCCCTAAGCTCGCACGCCGTGCGGATCCTGGTGGTGGTCCCGACCTACAACGAAGCCGCCAACGTCGAGGCGCTCGTGCGCGAGGTGCACGCCGCGCTCCCGGACGCCGGGATCCTCGTGGTCGACGACGGGAGCCCCGATGGGACGGCGGATCTCGCGGAGAAGGTGGCGGTCGAGATCGCCGAGATCCACGTCCTGCGGCGCAGCGGGAAGTCGGGCCTCGGCAGCGCCTACCGGGCAGGCTTCCGATGGGGCTTGGCCGCCGGCTACGACGCCTGCGTCGAGATGGACGCTGACTTCTCCCACGACCCCGCCACGCTTCCGAAGCTCGTCGCCCCCCTCGAGGACGGCTACGAGCTCGTCGTCGGCTCCCGGTACGTGCCCGGGGGCTCGATCCCGAATTGGTCGTGGTCCCGGCACCTGTTGTCGTGGGGAGGCAACCGCTATGCAGACGCGGTCCTCGGGCTCGGGGTGAGGGACTCGACCGCCGGGTTCCGGGTGTACGCCGCATCGCTCCTGAAGCGGCTGGACCTCGACCGTGTCCGGGCCGACGGCTACGGGTTCCAGATCGAGATGACCTACCGCGCCAAGCAGGCCGGCGCACCCCTCGCCGAGGTGCCCATCAGCTTCGTCGACCGCGTCGCGGGGGAGTCCAAGATGTCCTCGGCGATCGTCGTGGAGGCGTTCTTCCTGGTCGCGTGGTGGGGGCTCGGTCGCCTCACCAGCCTCCTCGCAAGGGGCTGGCGCGGTCGCTCTGCGCCTGCCGGTCGCCGGTCGTCTGCGATCATGGAGCGGTGAGCCCGGAAGGAGAGCGGATCCTCGTCGTGGACGACGAGCCGTTCATCACGGACCTCCTCTCGGCAGCGCTCCGGTTCGAGGGGTTCCGTGTCGAGGTTGCCGGATCTGGGAGGGAGGCGCTGCACGTCGCGGCGCCGGGTCGCTTCGACCTCGTGATGCTCGACGTCATGATGCCTGACATGGAGGGCACCGAGGTCTGCCGTCGGCTCCGGGAGAGCGGTGTCGCGGTGCCCGTCGTGTTCCTCACGGCACGCGACAGCACCGAGGACAAAGTCCACGGCCTCGGGATGGCTGACGACTACGTCACCAAGCCCTTCAGCCTCGAAGAGCTTGTCGCGCGCGTCCGTGCAGTGCTGCGGCGTGTCGGCCACGAAGGTCCCGACGCCGCGGAGCTCCGCTACGCGGACCTCGTGATGAACGTGGACACGCACGAGCTCTGGCGCGAGGGGCGCTCCATCGAGCTCACGGCGACCGAGTTCCGCCTGCTCCAATACCTTCTCGAGCACCCGCGCCGGGTCGTTCCGAAGTCCGAGATCCTTGACCACGTGTGGGACTACTCCTTCGAAGGAGACGCGAACATCGTCGAGACCTACATCAGTTACATCCGCAAGAAGCTCGACGAGAGCGGCGGCCCTTCGCTCATCCACACCGTGCGTGGCGTGGGGTACAGTCTGCGCCTGCCGAAGGACTGAGGAGAAGTGCGGCTCCGTCGCCGGTTGGTGATCGCCATGGCAATCCTGCTCGTGGTCGGCCTGGCGATCTCCGACGTCGTCACCTACACGTCGCTCCGCTCCTTCCTCTACGGCCGGATCGACTCCCAGCTTCTCGGCGCCCGGCATGAGGCCGCTCGCCGGCTCCGGTACTCCGCGAAGCATGGGACAACGCCCGCACCCCAGAAGCTCGTTCGCCGGATCAACCCTGAGGTCTACGTGATCGCGCTCTCCCGGAGAGGGACCGTGATCGTGACACGCCCATCACGGACATGGGCCCGCGACGCGCCGCGTCCCGTCCTCCCCCGTTCGCTGCGGCTCTCGCACGAGAACCGCCCCCGGCGCGGCCCGTACCAGCCGAACCCGTACAACTTCACAATCACGGCGCCGAACGGGACGCGCTACCGGGCAGACGCGACGCACGTTCCTCAAGGGACGGCGATCGTCGCCCTCTCGCTCGCGCAGACCGATGCGACGATGACATCCCTCATCCGCATCGAGATCGGTGTCTCTGTTGCAGTGCTCTTGGCGCTCTGCGTGCTTGCGCTGTGGATCGTGCGTCGCGGGCTGCGCCCGTTGGACGACATGGCGAAGTCGGCAGGGGAGATCGCGTCCGGCGACGATCTCGACCGCCGGATCGAGCCGGCCGACGCCGAGACCGAGGTCGGCCGGCTCGGCGCCGCACTGAACACGATGCTCACACGCATCGAGGGCGCCTTCGCCGAGAAGTCCGAGTCCGAGGCGCGGCTCAGGCAGTTCGTAGCCGACGCGTCGCACGAGCTCCGTACCCCACTCACGTCGATACGAGGTTACGCCGAGCTGCTGAGAAAGGGCGCGTTCGTCGAGGAGGACGAGCGGGTGAGAGCGCTCCAACGGGTGGAGCGCGAGGCGAGCCGCATGGGTGGGCTCGTCGACGACCTGCTGCTGCTCGCACGGCTCGACCAGGGCCGTCCGCTGGAGCGTATGCCAGTGGAGCTGCGGCGCGTGTGCCGCGACGCGATTGACGACGCGCAGGTGAGCGATCCCGCCCGACCGGTGGAGCTCGTGGCGCCGAGCGCCGTGACGGTCGCTGGCGACCGGGACCGCCTCGTCCAGGTGGCGCACAACCTCGTCCGCAACGCCCTCGTGCACACGACCCACGGGACCCCGGTACGCGTGGAGGTCACCTCCGAGGACGACATGGGCGTCCTGCGGGTCATCGATGAGGGGCCCGGTCTCACAGCGTCCCGGCGCGCCCGGGTCTTCGACCGGTTCTACCGAGCCGATGTGTCCCGCACCGGCGGGGGCACCGGTCTCGGGCTCTCGATCGTCCGTGCCATCGCCGAGGCGCTCGGTGGCCGTGCCTGGGTGCAGGCGAGGACCGACCGCGAGGGCACGGTCTTCGGGGTCGAGGTGCCGTTGGACCGCACCGGGACCGGGGTGGCCTCCGAGCCGTCGCCCTCCACGGCGGCGGACAGAGCGACGCCCGCGCCGACGCCCGCGCCTCCGGCGCAGGCCGTTCCCCTGGGGAGCTCCCAGGACCCGGGGCGACCGGAGACCCCGGGGCGACCGGAGACCCCGGAGCGAGCGCCGGAGACCGAGCCCGCGCTCAGAGGAGCGCGGAGGCCCCGGGCCACAGCGCGTCGAGGACCGGGCGGAGCTTGACGGTCGTCTCCGCGAGCTCGGCCTCGGGGTCCGACTCCGCCACGATCCCGGCACCGGCCCGCACCAGCGCCCGCCGGCCGGACGTCACGACCGAGCGGATGCCGAGGACCCACTCCCCGTCTCCGGCACGATCGGTCCACCCGACCGCGCCGGCCCAGTAGCCGCGGGACGCGGGCTCGAGCGCCGAGATCCGCTCCTGAGCGGCCGCTCGCGTGACCCCACCCACTGCAGGCGTGGGATGGAGGAGCGCGAGCAGCGCGAGCGCTGTGGCGCCCCGAGGGTCGCCCGTCTCCAGCGTGCCGCGGATGATGGTGCCGAGGCGTGCGTCCGACCTGAGGCGCACCACCGTCGGCTCGGAGGGAACGGTGAGCGCGGCGCAACGCTCCCCGAGCGCCTGGACGATCTCCTCGACGACCAGCCTGTGCTCGGAGCGGTCCTTCTCCGAGCTGAAGAGCCGTTGCGCGCCGTCGTCCTCGCGGCGCGGCGAGAGGGCCACAGTCCCTGCGAACGCGTGCGACATGATCGACCGACCGTGCCGGCCGATCACGAGCTCGGGGGACGCTCCGACCAACCTGCCTTCCGGGGTGGGCACCGAGAAGGGCGCGAAGACCCGGCCGCCGCCCCACAGCGTGTCGAGCAGCCGGGACGGGATGGCCGGGACGGGGAGGCGGACCTCCACGGCACGCGCGAGGACGACCTTGGTGAGCAGGCCCCTTCGGATGTCCGCGACCGCCCGGGCGACGGCGCCCGCGTAGTCGGCGGGAGACGGGATCTGGACGACCGCGATGCTGCCTTTTGCGGCGGTGCCCCGGCGCTCGGGCGCCGTGCACGCGCCGCGCTCGTCGGCGCGGCGGCTCCCGTCCTGCGCGCCGGGGG
>JBOGGB010000195.1:0-8285 GCA_050743605.1 Acidimicrobiales bacterium | reverse complement strand
GCTCCTGGACCTCCTGCCCGGCGACGCGGCGTCGGCGCTCCTCGGCGCGAACGCAACCCCCCAGGAGATCCACCAGCTCTACCTGAAGCTGCACCTGAACGAGCCGTTCCTGACCCGCTACTGGCATTGGCTGGACGGGGTGCTCCACGGGCACATGGGCGCCTCGCTGCAGAACACACAGCCGGTCGCCCAGGTCATCGCCCAGCACATCCCGATCACCTTCGAGCTCGTCGTCTACTCCACCATCGTCATGGTGCTCATCACGATCCCTGTGGCGATGCTCTGCGCACGTCGCCCGGGGGGCATCGTCGACCGGATCACGATGCTGCTGTCGATGGGCTTCCTCTCGATCCCCCAATTCGTGCTCGGCCTCCTCTTCGTACTCGTCTTTGCCGTCATCTGGAAGCTCTTCCCGGCGCTCGGCTACACCTCGATCACCGTGAACTTCGGCGCGAACCTCCAGGACTTCACCCTCCCCGCCCTCACCATCGCCCTGCCCCTGGCGGGGTTCTACATACGCCTGCTGCGGGCAGACTTGATCGAGCAGATGGAGTCGCAGGACTACGTCGTCACCGCCCGCGCCAAGGGCTTTGGCTCCTGGTACATCCTCACCAGGCATGCGTTCAGGAATTCCCTGATCGGCTTCGTCACGATCCTCGGGCTGAACGTGGCGACGCTGTTCGCCTACACGGTGATCGTCGAGGAGATCTTCGGCCTTCCGGGTCTCGGCTACCAGCTCATCACGAGCATCGGGGACCGGGACGCCCCGCTCGTCCAGGGCATCGTCCTGGTTCTCGCAGGCATCGTCGTCATCGTGAACCTGCTCACCGACCTCACGTACGGGGTCATCGATCCGAGGGTTCGGTATGGCCGTTCTGCCATCTGAGGAGACGCCGGCTCTGGCCGCCGCGGCGCCCATGCGGGCTGTGGACTTCGTCGGGGCGCCCCCGAAACGCCGCCGTAGCTGGGTGCGCTCGCTCGACGTGTACATCCCGGGCGTCTTCCTGCTCGCGTTGCTGTTCGTCTGCTTCGTCTGGCCGTATGTCTATTCCATTCCCTCGCCGGTCGGAGGCGGCATCCTCACAGGGAGCCTGCCGTTCGGCGCCCCGGGGCACATCTTCGGGACCACAGTCGTCGGCAACGACATCATGTCACGGCTGATCTACGGCGGAAGGGTCTCGTTCGAGGTCATGTTCGCGGTCCAGGGCATCGGGCTCGTGGTGGGCGGGCTCCTCGGGGTGACCGCGGCCATGCTCCGGGGGGTCGCCGAGGCGATCGTGATGCGAGTTCTGGACGTCGTCATCGCCTTCCCCGCATTCGTCCTCGTCGTGGTCATCGTGCTCGGCCTCGGGGCCAGCGAGCTCACGATCATCTGGGCGCTCGCAGTGGTCGGCGTCCCGATCTTCGCCCGGATCGCCCGGGCAGGCGCCGTGACCGTGCGGGAGCAGACCTTCGTCCTGGCTGCGGAGCTGGCGGGCACGAAGCGGTGGCGCATCGGGCTGCGCCACGTCATGCCGAACATCATCACGTCGCTGCTCACCTTCGCCGTCATCGGCGCTGGCGTCGTCATCATCCTTGCGGCGACCGTCAGCTACTTCGGCTTCGGGATCCCCCCGCCCGGACCGAGCTGGGGGAACATGATCGCGGTGGGCGCCCAGACAATGTCGACCCGACCATCGCTCCTGCTCATCCCCTCGATCATCCTGCTGGTCACCGTCATCGCGCTGAACACCCTGGGCGAGGGGATGCGCCGCCGGTGGGGCGCGGTCCGATGAGCGCGACCAACGGGGACACCCCCCAGAGGGAGCGGCCCCTCCTCGAGGTGCGCAACCTCGTCCAAGAGTTCCCGATCCGCAACGCCGGAGGGGTGCGCGGAGGGATCCTCCAAGCGGTCTCGGACGTCTCCTTCACGCTCAGCGCCGGGGAAGCGCTCGGGGTCGTGGGCGAGACCGGCTCGGGCAAGTCGACGCTCGCCCGTTCCGTCATCCAGGCGCCGCGACCGAAGTCCGGGGAGGTGGTCTTCGAGGGCGTGGACCTCACCAGGCTCAAGCGCAGGAAGCTCGAGCGGGTCCGTCGTGACATCCAGATGGTGTTCCAGGACCCCTACGGATCGCTCGACCCGAAGTGGCGGGTGAGCCAGATCGTCGCCGAGCCGCTCCTCGCCTACAAGGCGGGCGACCGGCAGCAGCGCGAGGCCCGGGTGGCCGAGCTGCTCGACGTCGTCGGGCTCGACCCGGACGCCTACGGCGATCGTCACCCGGGTCAGCTGTCGGGTGGGCAGGCCCAGCGCGTGGCGATCGCCCGCGCGATCGCGCTCCAGCCGAAGCTCGTGATCTGCGACGAACCGGTGTCGTCGCTCGACGTGCTGGTGCAGGCCCAGGTGCTGAACCTCTTCGAGAAGCTCCGCCAGGAGCTTCGGTTGGCCTACCTCTTCATCGCCCACGACCTCGCCCTCGTCAAGCAGGTCAGCGACCGGGTGGTCGTGATGTACCTCGGAAAGATCTGCGAGATCGGACCGTCCGACGGCCTCTACGAAGAGCCGTTGCACCCCTACACGCTCGCCCTGCTCAAGTCGATCCCCGATACGGACCCCACGACCGGGCGGGAGCACACGAAGGACGTCATCAGCGGTGAGCTCCCCTCGCCGCTCGACCCCCCCAGCGGCTGCCGCTTCCGGACCCGCTGCCCCAGGGCGCAGGAGCGGTGCGCCGAGGAGGTGCCGGAGCTGCGGGAGCTCCGCAAGGACCATCTCGTCGCCTGCCACTTCCCTCTTCCTGGCAAGAGCCGCCATACGCTCTCTGGTAAGGGCAACGAGCATGCCGAGCGGACGAGACAAGGAGCCGAGCGATGAAGACGACCGCAGCAGTCCTCCGGGTCCCTGGCAAACCCTGGGAGATCACGGAGCTGGACCTCGACGAACCGAAGTCCCACGAGGTCCTCGTCAGGTTCATGGCATCGGGGATGTGCCACTCCGACGAGCACATCCGCGAGAGCGGCGGCTCCCATATCCGCATGCCCCTCGTGGGCGGCCACGAAGGCGCGGGGATCGTCGAGTCGGTGGGCTCTGCGGTCCAGCGCGTGCAGCCGGGCGACCACATCGTCACCTCCTACATCCCCGCCTGCGGGCACTGCCGTTACTGCTCGACCGGCCGGCAGAACCTGTGCGACCGGGGTCTCTATGCCGGGAGAGGCTGCTTGCAGGACGAGACCTTCCGGTTCCACCAGAACGGGGAGGACTTCGGGGCCTTCTGCGTGGTGGGCTCCTTCTCCCAGTTCTCGGTTGTCTCCGAGTACTCCTGCATCAGGATGGACGACGACGTACCTTTCGAGGTCGCCTGCCTTGTCGGCTGTGGGGCGACCACCGGCTGGGCCTCCGCCGTCTATGTGGCGGACGTCCGGGTGGGCGAGACCGTCGTCGTCTTCGGCACGGGCGGGGTGGGGATGAACGCCGTGCAGGGTGCGCGCCTCGCCGGTGCGAAGAACGTGATCGCCATCGATCCGGTCCCCTTCAAGCGAGAGCAGGCGCTGCGCTTCGGGGCGACCCTCGCCTTCGCAGGCCCTGACGAGGCGCGCGACAAGCTCGTCGAGATCTCGCGCGGGCAGCTCGCCGACAAGATCATCCTGACCGTCGGTGTCCTCGCGGAGGCCGACGTCTCCAACGCGGTGTCAATGTGCGGCAAGGCGGGCACCGTCGTGATCACCTCGGTGAGCCCGCCCGACGAGAAGACCGTGAGCCTGACCGGGAGCCCGCTCGTCGGCTACGTGCGGCGGATCCAGGGCGCGCTCTTCGGCAACGCGAACCCGCTGTACGACGTCCCGAAGCTGCTCGGGCTCTACAAGTCCGGCGACATGAAGCTCGAGGAGCTGATCACCCGGCGCTACCCTCTGGAGGAGATCAACGAGGGCTACCAGGACATGTTGGACGGCAAGAACATCCGTGGCGTGATCGTCCACGAGCACTGAGGACTGGTTCGCACCGACCAGCGGCGGCCGGCACTGGGTGCACCCACCCGGCCGACGGCCACGGACCGGAGGAGGAGACGATGGGCAGCTTGATCATGGACCCGACGGGCCAGATGGCCCGGGCCGAGACTGCGCTGGAGCCGGCGCCCCGCCCGCCGAGCCTGGACGGAAGGACCGTGGGCCTGCTCGACAACGGCAAGCAGAACGCGGGGCGTTTCGTGGAAGAGCTCGGGAAGGTGCTCGTGGACCGGTACGGCGTCGGCAGCGTCGTCCTGCGCAAGAAACCGGTTGCGACGGTGGACGCTCCCGCGGAGCTGCTCGGCGACCTGCACACCGCGGTCGAGCTCGTGGTCATCGGGGTGGGCGACTGCGGGTCCTGCAGCGCGGCAGCGGTGGCGGACGGCATCGCCCTCGAGCGCCTCGGTACCCCGACCGCGGTGGTCTGCACCGAGTCCTTCAAGGCGACGGCCGACGCGATGGCCGCAGTGCGCGGCGCAGCTGGGTACCGCTACGCGACCGTGGAGCATCCGATGGCGGGACTGCCGGGCGACGAGGTCCGCGCTCGCGCCGAAGGCGTCGCCGAGGAAGTGGCGTCGTTGCTCGTCGGCGCAGCCGCCGTCCGCCGCGGCGCTGCTTGATGGCGGCGGGCGGGGCCGCGGCACTGGACCTCGACCCGGAGGCCGCGCAGGCGGCAATCGAGCACTGCTACGACGAGGGGTGGTCCGACGGCCTCCCCTTGGTCCCTGCCACCCGCGAGCTGGTCGACCGGTTTCTCGCGGAGACCGGCCGCGCCCCCGACGAGGCGATCGGCAGGATGGACCACCTGGGCCGGGTCTGCACGGTCGAGTTGGCCGCGGTGAACGCCGCCATGGCGGGCTGCCTGCCGGAGTACTTCCCCGTGGTGCTCGCCGCCTGGGAGGCGGTGCTGCGCGACCGGGCCGCCCAAGGGGGGGGCTGGCAGAGCACGAGCGGACCGGCACCGATGGTCGTCGTGAACGGACCGGTGCGTCACGAGCTGGGGTTCAACAGCACCGGTGGTGCGTTCGGCCCGGGGTTCCGCCCGAACGCCACCGTCCCCCGTGCGCTGGGACTGATCGTCCGGAACGCCTTCGGAATCAGGCCCCACGAGTTCGACCAAGCCACCCAGGGCCTTCCGGGGCGCTTCGCGATCTGCTTCGGAGAGAACGAGGAAGAGAGCCCCTGGGAGCCGCTGGCCGTCGAGACCGGCCTCCCCGCGGCTCAGAGCGCGGTGTCGGCGACGCTGCTGCGGACCTGCGAGTTCGTCGACAACCGCCACACGCAGGATCCCGAGCACGTGCTCAGCGACTTCGCGGACACCATCGTGCGGACCGGCTCGCTCATCTTCCGGGACCAGTCCTGCTTCGTGGTCTTCGGGCCCGAGCACGCACAGCTGCTGGCAAGCGCCGGCTACTCCAAGAACGACGTGAAGGACTGGTTCATCGAGCACTGCGTGCGTAGCGAGGCCGATCTGCGACGCGTCGGGAAGGACGCGGTGGGCGAGGGCGGCCTAGGCGGTCGCGGCCCCAGTGCCGGCGAGCGCGTGAGCCAGGATACGCTCACTCCGATCGTCCCGACCCGAGAGCAGATCCCGATCGTCGTGACCGGCGCCCGCAACGCCGCCATGTCGCTCGTCTGCAGGGTCTTCGGTACGTGGTCCAACACCTCGTGCCCGATCGAACGTCGCGGTTGAGAGACCTCGTGGTTGAGAGACCTCGTGGTTGAGAGACAAGGAGCAGCGCGGTGATCGACCTGGATGGACTCGAGTCCCTGCGGACGTCGCTCGAGGCCGACGGCTACGAGATCGACGTGGAGGAGGGCGAGCGTGTCGCCGTCGTCATCTCGGCCACCCCCGACGCGTGCGCCGAGTGCCTGGTGCCCGCGAGCGTCATGGTGCCGATCCTCGAGCACGCGCTGAAAGTGCCCGGCGACCGCATCGACCTCACCTACCCGGCGGACCACGACGGATGAGCGACGAATGAGGCTGGGGCGATGAGCGACCAGCGGAGGGTCGCGCTGGTCACCGGCTGCGGCAAGCGCGACGGCGTCGGCCGGGCGGTCGCCCTGCGGCTCGCCGATGCGGGAGTGGCGGTCGTGGTCGCCGACCGTAAAGCGACGGGGGTGCTGAACCGGCGTCAGGAGATCCTCGGAGCGACCGACGAAGGCTGGCGCGGCCTGGACAGCCTCGTTGAGGAGATCACCGCCTCAGGTGGGACCGCCAGCTCAGTCGTGGGGGACGTCGGCGAGGTGGCCGACGCCGACGCGATGGTCG
Source organism: Acidimicrobiales bacterium (assembly GCA_050743605.1). Classification (GTDB taxonomy): domain Bacteria; phylum Actinomycetota; class Acidimicrobiia; order Acidimicrobiales; family RAAP-2; genus JAJYVT01. The sequence goes on along the minus strand of JBOGGB010000195.1, from coordinate 2,032 downwards.
CAGGCGCCGTCGCGGCGCACGGGCGTCTGGACATCCTGGTGAACAACGCGGCCGCTCCTCAAGGACTGGACCGCCGGGAGATCGCTCAGGTGCCCGTCGAGGTGTTCGACGAGGTCGTCCGGATCAACCTGCGCGGGACCTTCCTTATGTCGCGCGCAGCCGTGCCCGTCATGCGCGAGCAGCGGTGGGGGCGGATCGTCGCCGTCTCCTCGATGGCCGGTGTCGTCCCGGCGGCGTACTCGACCGCGTATGCGGCGTCCAAGGCGGGCATCCTCGGTTTCACGCGCGCGCTGGCGATGGACGTGGCCCGCTGGGGGATCACCGTCAACGCCGTCGCGCCGGGAGCGGTCGGGACGAGCCGAGCGTTCCTCAGCGAGGACCCCGACCTGGACGTCGAGGCCGAGCTCGCACGCCGGGGCCAGGGGATCCCGGTGGGGCGCGTGGGGCGCCCCGAGGACATCGCCGCGGCGGTGGCCTATCTGGCGAGCGACGGCGCCGAGTACATGACCGCCCAGTACCTGGTGCTCGACGGCGGGGGCCACACGCGCTTCTTGCCCGAACCGGCCGAGCCTTCCCTGGAGGCTCCCGGCCGCTGAGCCGGCCCAACCGCCGCATCGGCGTCACCCCGATCGTGACAGTCGCCGAGAACGACTCCCTACCCGGGGGCGCGAGCTCGCGGACGTCGGCTCCGCGCGGAACACCTCGCGTTGCGCGACTCGGCGAGGGTGCTCTACGGTGCGTCGAAGGCGGGCGCTCCGGGACCCTGGATGCCCCCGCAATGCCAGTGGCCGGAGCAGGTGCAGACCGACGAGTCGACATGGGGGCGTCGCATGGAGGCGACTGATCACGCCGATCGCGGCTCCCATTGCACCCCGGGCGAGCGCGTAGACAAGGTCATGGACAAGGTCGGCATGGAGAAGAGGATGGACAAGATCGTCGGCTCACCCGCGGAGGCGGTCGCCGACATCGTCGACGGCTCGAGCGTCGCGATCGCCGGTTTCGGGCTCGCGCACCGGTTCCCCTCCAGCCTGATCATGGCGCTCGCCGAGCTCGGCTCCAAGCGACTGACGGTGTACTGCAACGGCCTCGGCCAGCCCGGCCATCCGACCGCCCACCTGCTGGCGGAGAACCACCAGCTCGGCAAGCTCGTCGCCTCGTTCTCGGCGCGCCCGGGGGTGCGCGAGTCGGAGGCCGAGACCCAGATCGTCGCCGGCCAGCTCGACTTCGAGGTCGTCCCCCAGGGCACCCTTGTCGAGCGGATGCGCGCGGGGGGCGCCGGACTGGCCGCGGTCTACACCCCCACCGCAGTCGGGACCCCGCTCGCCGAGGGAAAGGAGGTCCGCGAGTTCGACGGCAAGCCGTATGTCCTCGAGCTGGCGATCACCACCGATTTCGCCTTCATCCGCGGGTACAGGGGCGATCGACTGGGCAACATCCAGCTGCGTGGTGGCTCGCGCAATTTCAACGTGAGCTTCGCCAAGGCGGCACGGATCTCCATCGCCGAGGTCGAGGAGATCGTCGAGCCCGGCGAGATACCGGCGGACCTCGTCGACATCCCCGGAGCGTTCGTCGGCAGAGTGGTCAAGAGCACCTACACGATGGACACCAAGACGCTGCCGATGCGACCGAACCGCGCCGCCGGCAGCGTCCGCACGTATCTCGACAAGCCGGCGCTCGCCCGCAACGAGATCGCCAGACGCGCCGCGCTCCTGCTCGAAGACGGCAGCTACGTGAACCTCGGAGCTGGGATCCCGAACCAGATCACGAATTACCTCGAGGGTCGCGGGATCGTGCTCCACGCGGAGAACGGGATCCTCGACTACGGGTCGTTCGCGGACCCCGACGACTTCGATCCCGACGTGCACGACGCGGGAGGCTGGTTCGTCACGACGAAGCCGGGCACCTCGTTCTTCGAGAGCGTTACCTCCTTCGAGATCGCCCGCTCCGGCCGCCTCGCCGCCGTCGTGCTCGGCGCGTACCAGGTCGCCGGGAACGGCGACTTTGCCAACTGGGCCACCCCGGAGATGGCCGG
>JBOGGB010000194.1:0-30031 GCA_050743605.1 Acidimicrobiales bacterium | reverse complement strand
GTCGCCATGGTTGCCAGCGCACGACGGTTCTTCATCCGGCAGGACGCGTTCCCAATCTGCGGGTGGACTTCCTCCGCTGACCGTCCAAGACCTTCGGCTCGCGCCGCCCCGGACACCCGTCAAGCATGATGGAAACTCGGCCCTCATGATCGACCCGTGCCACCTCCAAGTCTACGTTGCGCAGCGGCCTGCCGGTGCCTGATGCCACTCGCGCGTAGGGGGATTCCAGGCATCCAGCGCCCCGCTGACCCCGCGTAGATGTCCTCCAACCTGATGAGGTGGACATCTGTCCTGTCGCTTGCCTGAGCGACGAGGGCGTCGATGAACCCGCCCGCTGAGGCAAGGACGAGCCGGGCCCTTTCGGTGCCATCGAGTTTCGAGCGGATGAGCTCCAGCCGTGTCAGGTCGCTTTCACCTAGCTTTCGGAGCTTGGCTTCGCCGATCGCCTCGACGACGCGGTGTTGCGGCCCGGTCCCGGCACGGAGCGCCACGATGCCGAGCTCGTGTTGGGCGCGTCCCTCCCGGTCGTTGACAACCGTCGCCCCTGCCGTGACGATCGGGACACCGAAGAGCGTGTTGCCAACCCGCCGCACGCACTCTCGCGCCAGATGCTCGAAGTGGGGGCCAAGAACAAGGGACTCGAAGCTCGACTTCGCATCTGCCCACGCCTCGACACCGCGCCGTTCTTCGAAGAGCGCCATCCGAGGTTGCCGGACCACTTGGTGGAAGCGGATGATCGGATCGACGATCCGGTATACGGGCCGACGCTGCCGGAGTGCGTCGTCGTGTTTGGCTAGGAAGCCAGCTTTGACGAGACCTTCAAGTGGACGCAGCAAGCTCTGCTGGGACCGCCCCAGCTGGCTCGTGATCGAGGTCTGGGTGGAGTTCCCGGCGGCGACTGCAGCGAGAATTGAGGTGTATAGCGCTCGATTCTGCATTCCGCGCGCCTTACCGAGCAACCACTCGTCTTCATGGAAGAGAAGCGGGGGAAAGAACGTCGTTCACGACCCACGAGTCGAACCCCTTCAGTGACTTGGGGATCGATGGCACGAGATCGCGGTATGCGGGCGTGCCCCCGAGGGTCGCGTGCATCCGAAATGCGAGGCGCAGGTCGGAGATGTTCCAAAAGATCCGAGCGTCCAAGTGATCGAAGGGGCGCATGACCAGATTGGTGTGCCCTCGACCCCGCAGTGGTCCCTTGCCCTCGAGGAGATCCGCCATCACCGAGATCGCTGAGCCACAGAGGATGAGGCGGACCGCCGGCCAGTTCTGCTCCCGCGAGGGGTCCACGGCGCGCTGGAGCAGCGAGGGGAGCTCGGGGGACCGCTCCAGCAGATAAGGGAACTCGTCGAGAACCGCCACCGCAGGGCCGTTGACGTTCGATCCGCCGCCCATCAGCGACGACCCGACGAGCGCGTCGCCCAGGAGCCCGCTCCGACGTGGGGCCAGCCCCCGAAGAGCGGAGATCGCCTCGGGCCAATCTGCAAGTGCGAGGCGGCCGACACCCAGGTGGGACCCGAGTCGTTCACCGAGATCAGCGCGGGCCTGAGCAGGCTCGTGCTCGAGCGCCTGGTAGTAGAAGCCGCCGGTGGCTACAGCTAGACGTCGGAGGAGGTAAGACTTGCCCTGCCGGCGACGGCCGTAGACGATGCCAATACGCAAACCCGGGGTCGGATCGGTCACGAAGGCAGATAGCTCCGCCCACTCCTGTTGGCGATCGAAGAGGTCCTCGGGGTGAGGGATCTGTCTCACTGAGAGTACTATACAACATCAACATTGTAAATGCTGATGTTGTATTAGACAGAGGGGTGGTCCACCATTGAACACGTTCCCGACCGTCGCGGGCGCTCCTGCCCTTTTCTGAGCATCGCCGCGGGTCGACCGCCGCACCCCCAGTATGGAGGTGCGTAGTGTACGACGTCACGCATGGGGGCATGGCACAACAACGTGCGACGATTTCGCCCAGCCTGACGGCACCGGCCAAGAGCTACATTATTGAGGGGCGGTCCCATGTGGGTGGCGGGTGACACGCGGCTCACGTCCTCGGTCGAGCCCAGAGCAGCCGTTTGGACACCCCATCGCTCTCATCCCGTCTTGACGTGATGGGCAACTGCACCAAGATGGCTCGACCGGCGGACCGGCGATTCGAAGGCGTGAACGGCGCGACGCGGACATCGCCGCCGCCGCCAGCCGGTCTCGCGGTGTCTCGGCGACGATGGGTTCTGGTGACGTCGCGAAGGCGCTCGGCTTCTCCCGCTCGACGGTCCGTCGCATGATGGAAGTTGGCGATCTCACGCCGGTGGAGATCAGCCCAGGCGGGCCGCTACCGCACGAGCGACGTGGCGGCGCTTGCACCGCACACTCGGGCCGCGGCTACGGACGTAGCTCGCCCTGCGATCGTGACCTTGAGCTGTCTTCAGGAGGCTCACGAACGCCGCGACGGCGTGACTCGCGCTCTCCAGTCTCGACAGAACCCGGAGGAACGGCTACATGGTCCGCTGTAGCGCCGCCCGTGCCACCTGGGCCGCGTGCCGGACCTCCCGGGCCTCCTGGACGAGCCACAGGTACTCCACGATCCGCTCGGTGGCGGTCTCTGGCTCTGGCTGTCCTGCCATCTTCCCCGCTCCTTTCGACCGTCCGAGCGGAACGGCTATCTGCATGCTCCCTGCGTCTCATCCCGCGTCCATCCCGCGGGCATCCCGCGGGCATCCCGCGGCCGGGTCTCATCGTGACTTGTCGGTACTACTCCCCCACTGCCACTGACCTGCGGTTTTTACTCGGGGCCCGTCGGCACTTAGTAGGTCAGTTAGCCTTCCAAGCTGATGATGCGAGTTCGATCCTCGTCGGCCGCTCCATCGTTTTCCCAGGTCACCGGCCTACTTCTTGGATCGTGCCTTGACCGTGGCTGGCCTGTCCCCGCGGTGTCCCCGCGGTCCGATCCGAACGACCTTCCCCGTCGATGCCGACGCGGACAACGCTTCGGCGAGGTCCCTGTCGTGCCCCTCGGTCGCGTGCTGATACCGGAGCGCGGCCGCAGGCGACGCGTGCCCGGCACGACGCATGAGCTGACGCGTCGTCGCTCCCTGCATTGCAGCGAGCGTGAGACCCGAGTGTCGGAGGTCGTGCAGGCGTAGGTCAGGACGTTCCACCTTCACCCGAGCTCGGTTCCATGCGGCCTGCAACACGCCCGGGAGCACCGGATCACCGAGGACTCCGACGAGCACCGGCGCGTTGGCATCTGGGTCGACATATTTGCTCACGTGCTCCGTTAGGTCGGGCAGAACGTTGGATGGTACGCGCAGCGTGCGCTTGCCAGCATCGGTCTTCGGCTTCGGCGAGTACCGCTCTCGCCCTCTTCCCTTCGGCGGCGATCGTCTTTTGGCAGGGTTCGACACGCTGCGCTCGGCGTCGTCATCGACCTTGGCGTAGGAGTCGATTCGTGCGTCACCTCGGGATCGTTCCTACTGTCAGGACGGATACAGAAATGTCGATTGCACCTCTCGTACAATGTAGGGAGGCGGGACCGACCGGTACCCGGCCAGAGAGACAACCGAAAGCGGGAGAGCCGAATGAGCGACACCCCGGAGCAGGACCAGACGCTGACCGAGGACCTGGAGATCACCGAGGACGACGCCGAGAGCGTCAAGGGTGGTTTTGCCACCAAGCGGCGCGAGACCCATCACGAGATGATCATTGAGCACCGGAACCACAAGCACGTCCGTTGACGTAGACAACTACGCCCAGCGCCGGCGGAGACGACCCCGCTCTGCGGGGTCGTTCTTCATGAACCCTGTGCTCGGATCGTTCACCATGCGCGTGAGCACGATGTGCCAGAGCGCGGAGTTGGCACTGCGGTCACCGCCGCGGTTGAGGCGGTGACGCTCGTTCTTGTCGCTGCTCGCATCGATGGGAGAGACGCCGCAGAGGTGGGCGAAAGTGGATTCGCCCTTCAGGCGCTCGGGGTTGTCCCCGACGGCGACGAGGATCGCAGTCCCGACGTCGGTGCCCACCCCTGTGACCGCAAGGAGCTCGGGAGCGGTCTCAGCGAGGAGCACCTTTAAGATCCGGTCGATGTCGACACCGCCGGTGATCCTGCGCGCGATAGTGGTCATCGTCATCCCTTCCTTCGTCAATGGGTGGGCGTGGCACCGCACCAAAGGGACGACGGACAGGACAGCGATGGGCCTGTGCGGCAGGCTCCTATGAGGTCACTCCGCCCAACCGATCGGTGCCGGGTGAGTGTCCGAGCCGGGCCGACGGATCGTCTTCAGGACAGTCCCAAAGGACGTCAGCCGGATTCGATGGAGTCAGACCTGGCTCGGGCACGCGCCTAAACGCTGACGGGTTCCCCCTCCGGAGTGGTGGACCGTTGCGTCCAGCTCAATCCTCGCTGCTGCCGGTTAAGCTGGGGCTACCTGCGTATCGCAGTAGAGCCCCGACCCGCCCGGCAGTGGCCGTCCGCTGCTGCCCACCGTCACCCCGTGTGGGGCACGATGGACGACGTGAATGATGACGTCGCATCTCCGGGCGCCCCCTACCGTCTGCCGATGTTCCCGCTCTCCACCGTGCTGTTCCCGTCGGGCCGGCTGCAGCTGCACATCTTCGAGGCGCGCTACCGCAAGATGACGGCCGACTGCCTCTCGGGGAACGGCGAACTCGGCGTCGTACTCATCACTCGGGGGCGAGAGGTCGGCGGTGGGGACGAGCGAGTGGTCGTCGGCACCGTCGGGCAAATCGACGGGGCCATGCGCCTGCCGGACGGGCGATGGCTCCTCTCCATCGGCGGCCTCCGCCGCCTGCGGGTGGTCGAGTGGCTCCCCGAGGAGCCCTACCCGCTGGCCATGGTGGAGGACATCGATGGGCGGGACCGCCGGGTATCGACCGGGCCCGACAAGGAGCCCGAGGACCCCGAGGAGCCGGCCCTTCGCCTGGAAGCCGCCCTATCCGCGGTCCGGCAGGCCCGGGCGCTTCTGTCAGAGTCGGTTCCGGGCGCTCCGTTCCCGGCGGAGTTCGAAACCGGGGTCCACGCCGCAATCGACCTGGACATGGCCGGGTGGCTGCTCTGCGACGCCGCACCGCTAGGCGACCTCGACCGGCTGCGTCTGCTCGAGACGAGGGGCCTCGGAGAGCGTCTCGAACTCGTGCAGTCTCTCTCCGATGAGATCGCCGACGACCTGGGACGGATGCTGGCAGGGGGCTGAGCCCGGCCAGGCTGTGATGCGGTCTGTCCTGCTTCCCATGGCTGCTTCCCATGGCTGCAAGCAACACAAAGATGACGGTCCAAACGGTGGTGCAACCAAAGCTGTAGCCCGAGGTGGTCATCGCATCTTCCGAAGCCGCTGCTTGATGTCGGCGGCGAGGACGAGGTCGCCCGCGGCAACTGCGGCCTTGCGCAGCAGCTCCCATGCATCGCGCTCTTGTGGCGTCCCCTTGGCCTCGGCCACGAGCTGCCGGCCAACGACGATGTCGGGGTTGAGTTCCCTCTTCTTGAGCACAGTGGGCGGACCCGGCGCGGGCTGGCGGCGTTCGCGCTCCTCGCGTTCGGCGCGGGCGCGGGAGATCCGGTCCTCCCGCGCTAGGCGGAGCTCCTCTCTCTGCGCGACTAGCTTCTCGGCGTTCAACTTCTCGGCTCGGCGCGACTCAGATAAGGCGCGGCGACGTTCAGCCACCTCACGCTTCGGGGCCTCGCGCTGCGCCGAATACGAGGGGAACCCGAGAGCTTGAGCCATCTCGTCCAAACGCTGCTGATAGGAAGTGCGGGACGTTTAGCTCGCCTCGCTCTCGCGTCCGACAAGCAGGAGGATCACAGCACCCGCCGATGCACCGCGTCGTCGTGCGTCTCCGCGTAGTCCGCGTTCGCGCTACACGCTTCCTTCGGGTGGTTCTCCCATACGTTGACCAACGCGTCCGGTGCAGAGCCCACGACTGCCTCCTGCTCTGGTCAGCCCAGCCTAGCGGCGAACGGTTCAACGAGCTTGTCGCGTCCGCCGCGTGAATCCGCCGACGGATATCAGGTTCCTCCGAGCCGATAGTGGGCGAAGAACGTGGCGCGGCACTCTGCGTGGTGATTCATGCCTGGCCGGATCGCGGTCTGAGCAGCGCTCGTTCGGCCGCGCTGCTACCGATGCAGAACTCGTTGTCCTCTGGATCGGCGAACACCACCCAGCCGGCCCCATCCGACCGGCGCCGATCCGCGAGATGGACCGCCCCTAGGAGCTGTGCCCTGTCGATTTGAGTGTCGCGGGTGGTGCCCGTCGGCCATAGGTCGATTCCAAGCTGATGATGCGAGTTCGATCCTCGTCGGCCGCTCGCTTCGTTTTCGCTGGTCACCGGTCTACTTCTTGGATCGTGCCTTGACCGTGGCTGGCCTCTCCCCGCGGTCCGATCCGAAAGACCTTCCCCGTCGATGCCGACGCGGACAACGCTTCGGCGAGGTTCCTCTCGTGCTCCTCGGTCGCGTGCTGGGAACGGAGAGCCGCCGACGGCGAGGAGCGACCGAGTCGGAGCATGAGCTCCCGCGTGCTCGCGCCGGTCGCGGCCGCGAGGGTCGCTCCGGTGTGGCGGAAAGCGTGTCGCCCGAGTCGTGCAATGCTGCGCACCTGGTCGGGGCGCACTCGAGGAAGGAGTGACCGTCCCGACGAGCGATGGGTCGCCGACATCTCCGAGTTCCACACTGGGGAGGAGAAGCTCTTCTTGGCCGGCGTGCGGGGCCTGTGCTGGAAGGGCTTCATTGGTTGCGCGATGTCAGGGCGCCAGACCGCAGATCTCGTCATCGACACCGTGGTGATGACCGTCGGACGCCACCGGCCGGAGGCTCCGCTCGCTTTCGCGGTTCGGGGCAGCCCAGAAGGCGGTCGAGCTACACTCGCTCCTGCCGGTAACTGCACGGTAAGGAGGCTGAATGACTGTCAAGCTCGTAGCCCTGTGGAGTACGCCGGAAGACCCTGAGGGGTTCGAAACCCACTATCGGGACACGCACGTTCCGCTCGTCGCCAAGCTCCCCGCACTCAAGGGAGCTGTTGCGTCGAAGGCTCTCGATGGGCCCTACTACCGGATGGCTGAGCTCCTCTTCGAGGACGCCAACGACCTCCAGACCGCAATGAAGTCCACCGAAGGGCAAGCCCTGGTCGACGATGCTGGCCGGATCCAGGAAAGCTACGGTACCAAGCTCGAGATCATGACCGTCGAAGAGCAGGCGCGGATCTGACCCCTCCTCGTGGGGAGGCAGACGCCAACGCCAACCCAAACCGCGGGATGAAGGGCGAGCTTCGCCAGACCTGACGGACGACCAGTCGGCCCACCGACCTGTCGTGGCGCAGTAGCCGCAGGCGGGTCAGCGGCGCGATCCCCTGGAGACCGCGACCATGGTGCCTGGGCTCGATGGCCAAGTGGTCCGCAGCGCGCGCCTCGGAGGCGATCCCTGAGATCTTGACGTCGCCGGTCAAGACGGTGGGTCCTCCCCGGGATCGACGTTAGAGCCGTGCAGAGCGATTCGCCGCTCGCGTCGAAGGTCGACTGCTCGACGGGCACCTGCCATCATGCCGAGTCGAGCGTTCCCAAGTCGCCGCCAATCAGTCACCGGCTGCCTCGACCTGCTGCGCGGTCCGCCGCAGTAGACAGAATTCGTTGCCTTCGGGGTCGGCTAGCACGACCCATGAGACGTCCGGACCCTGGCCGATGTCGACCCGGGTCGCACCCAACCCCAAAAGCCGCTCCAGCTCTTCCTCCGTGCTGCACCCGTCGGCTCGCAAGTCGAGGTGCAATCGGTTCTTCATCGCCTTGCGTTCCGGCACCGTGAAGATGTCCAGAGTCGGCATTCTGGCCCCTGCAGCGGCCAGGCTCACTCCGGTGTCGTCGTTATCGACAACGACCCAGCCGAGCACGGCCATCCAGAACTCGGCCAAAAGGAGATGGTCGATGGAATCGATACTTATGCATCCGATGCGACTCGTCATGAGAGGTAATCCTGCCAGCCACAACGGACCAGCAGGACGAAGCCGGCGCCGCGCCATAGCGACGGATCCAATGACTGTCGCATAAATACGCTGCTGGCAGGGTTGGGAGGCAGAACTGGAGTGATCGACTCGTCGCGGTGCAGCGCGAGGAACCCCTCGGGCGACTGACGAAGATACGTGAGGGCGGTAGGCGTCGCAGGGGCGCTCGGAGCGACCGCAGGGAAGGACCTGGCGAACCTACGACGGATTGGCGAGCGCCTCGCCGAATGGTTCAATGTGTGGAGCGGGAGCAACGTGACGTACACAAGACCAGGAGCTGGCGATGGGTGATCGACTGAACGGGAAGCGGATCTTGATCACGGGCGCCGTCGACAACATCGGTAAGGCGAGCGTCGCCTTGTTCGTCGAGGAGGGTGGCCGTGTCGTCATCGCCGACTTCGACGCCGCCAAGGGAAAGGCGACGGCGGCCGAGCTCGGTGCCGGCTTCGTCGAGGCCGACGTCCGCGAAGAGACATCGGTGCGGAGGATGGTCGACCACGCAGTCGGCGAGCTCGGTGGGCTGGACGCGTTGTGCCAGCTAGCCGGCGTGCAGATCGTTGACAGTCTCGAGACGCTCTCGGTCGAGGACTGGGACCAATCCTTCGCCGTCAACGTGCGAGGCCAGTTCCTCGGAGCCAAGCATGCCATCCCTGCACTTCGCGCTTCGGGCAAAGGCTCGATCGTCAACATGGCCTCAGTCGCCGGCAAGCTGGGTGCAGGCGTCTACGGCGCGACGAAGGCGGCGGTGATGTCGCTTACTCGCTCGCTCGCGACGGAGTTCGCCAAGGACAACGTGCGAGCCAATTCGGTCTGCCCCGGCTGGACCGACACCCCCTTCAACAATCCGGCGATCAACGCCATGGGCGGCAAGGAGTCGCACGCTGAACTGGTGCGCCGGACCGTGCCGCTCGCTCGCCAGGCGACCCCGAGCGAAATCGCTCCAATTCTCGTCTACCTGATCTCGGACGAGTCGTCCTATATGACCGGCCAGGCGATCACCATCGATGGCGGCTTGACGATGAGCTGACCAATGGCCGCACGGGACATCCGACAGCCTGAGCGGAAGTCAACGGTGCCTTGATCGACAACACCGCGGTATACGGATCGAGTCTCCGAACTCTGATTGGGCCCGAGCGCCGCTACGACGGCTGGGGCTCGCGTCCACCGCCCGGAGGAAGCCTCTCGAGGAAGTGGACGAGCCCGGCGAAGTACACCTCCTGGTCGTCGTACATCGCCATGTGGCTGCCTTCGGGACAGTAGAGGTAGCTCCCCTTCGGCAAGACGTCTGCCATCTTCTCCAAGTAGACGGGATCCATCGTGTCATAGCGCGCGGCAATGACGAGGGTCGGGACATCGACGCTGGCGAGATCGGCGAAGCGGTCCCAGTTGGCGAGCTTCGCGTCGGAGCTCATGCCGAGCTCGCTCGGTCCCTGCATCGACACATAGATCGCGGGATTGATGTGGGCGAAGCCTCGCTTCGCCGGATCGGGCCACTCGTCGACAGGCATGCGCAGCAGGTGGCGCTCGTAGTGCTCTGGTAGGAGGAGCTCCATGTAACGGGGGTTCTCGGTGTCGTGGGCAGCTTCGAGGGCACGAACCTCAGCGAGCGCCTCGGGGTCCATTTCAGTTGCCAGCACGTCCTCGGCGTAGGCGTTGTAGGCAGGGGCACTCGCCATCATGTTCGAGATCACGAGCGCACGCAGGTGGTGCCCGTGCGCCAGCGCGTACTCCATCGCGAGGATGCCACCCCAAGAATGGCCGTAGAGGACGAAGTTGTCATGGTCGAGATCGAGTGCCTGGCGAACTTGGTCGACTTCGTCGACGAACCGGTCGAGCTCCCACAGGGACTCGTCCTCGGACTGATCGCTATGGCCCGACCCCAGCTGGTCGTAGTAGTAGTACTCGATGCGAGCTGCAGGAAGATAGCTGTCGAACGCCTCGAGGTACTCGTGAGTGGAGCCGGGTCCTCCATGCAGCAGCAAGACCTTCATCGTGGGGTTGTTGCCGATGCGCTTCGTCCAAACGCTGAATCGGCCCGCCGGAGTGTCGATCGGGATGCGTCTCACGCCCCCGCTCAGGCGGTCAGCACGGCCCGAGTAATCGAGATACCGATCAGCAGGTTGCATCGTCGCCACACGACATCTTCGATCCGTACATCTGCCTGGCGGTCATTGCTGCCCGCCGTGTCCCGATGTACTCATGCCGGCTGGCGCCGGCCGGATCCATGGTCACCCGCGCCACCGTGCACCCTTGTCCGTCCCCTGATACATCGCTGGATGCCGTTCGCTGCGACGTTGAGGGCGGCGACGAGGCGGCTGCGTGCTGGCTCGAGGTCGCCGACGACAACCCCGAGCGCGGCCACCACTTCGCTATCCCCGTTTCGCACGGGCACTGCGAGAGAGCAGGCCCCCAGGCTCATCTCCTCTTGGGTGTGCGCGTAGCCATCCCGACGTATGGCCCGCAGCTCCTCTTCGAGGATCTCGCCGTCGGTGATCGAGTAGCGGGTCACCAGGATGAGGTGGCTGAGCACACGTGCTTGTACGTCCCCTGGGGCGTATGCGAGAAGGACCTTGCCGACGCCGGTCGTGTGCAGGGGGAGGCGGCCGCCGACGCGGCTGACGAGAGGAATGGAACCGTTCCCGGAGATCCGGTCGAGATACAGAGCCTTGGTGCCTTCCCGCACGGCGAAGTGCACGGTGGCTGAGGTAGCCCTATAGACGTCCTGGAGAAAGGGGGCAGCGACCTGCCGAAGACCGGACGGGACCGGAGCGAGGAGACCCAACTCCCAAATACGCTGGCCGATCTCGTAGGACCCCGTGGAACTGCGCACGAGTGCTCCCCAGCTCACGAGCTCCCCGACGAGCCGGTGAGCGGTCGCGAGGGGAAGGTCGGAGCGGCGAGCGAGTTCGCTCAGCGTCAGGGTGACGTGCTTGGCGTCGAACGCACCGAGAATGGTGAGCGCGCGGGAGGTGACGCTCGCCGCCTGCCTCGCCGCCTGCCCCGCCGCCTGCCCCGCCATCGCAGATCTCCCCTTTCACTGGATGGAAGGCAGAGCTTGCCACTTCGAAGGTCGGTTGTCATCATTGAGCCTGGCCGTAATCCTCGGTCCATCACGATGTGCGTGGATTGGCGGGCAGCCGTTTCCGGGCACGGACACGCCTTCGATCGCCCACAGGATGGCGGCGCAGATGAAAGGGGGGTAGGAATCGACCAGGCCGCCACGTAGGCCAGCCGGCGCAGTGCGCGTCCCCGCCGCCGCACGTCGGTGAGCCGCCGGAGCGCATGGGCCGGCCGCTGTACGGAGCACTCCGCTCAGCACGCAAACCGTCGAGACAACGAATGATGGGGGGAAAGATGAGAAGGGCAATGCACGTTGACTGGATCGAAGGAAAGAAAGGGGTCCCGGGCATGCGGACACAGCATCGCTTGAGGAGAGTGGGCATACGTCCGGGCCCGATCGGGCTCGGCGTGGCCGCCCTGGCGCTGACGGTGGGCGTGCTAGGGGCCGGCGCAGGATTGACCGGCGCGTCGGCGCACACCGGGCACGCTGTGCAGGTCAAGCCCGTCACGAACTACCAGGCGTACGTCGGCGGGCACGGCAAGGCCAACCCGAAGCTCTCGCCGATCTACCTCGGCGCCGTGAACCAGCAGACAGCACCGAACGCCCCGACACCGCTGTGGACCACAGGGGTCAAGGTCGCCGTCGACTACGTGAACCAGCACACCGGCGGCATCGACGGCCACCCGGTGAAGGTGATCTACTGCTCCATCCCGACAACAGTGGGCAGCGCCGAGAAGTGCGGCCAGGAGTTCGCGAACAACCACAAGATCACCGCCGTCATGGCCGGCGCGATCGACCTGGGCATGACAGCGCTGGAGGACGCGCTCAAGCCCACGAAGAAGCCGATGTTCTGGGACGTCTCCCTGAGCCCGGTCGACGAGACGTACCCCTACGGCTTCATCTGGTGGAACACAGACGCCTACGTGAACGCGCCGTACGGAGCTTTCGCCAAGGAGATCATCCACGCGAAGAGCGTCTCGCTCATCTACCCCTCGAACATCTCGGCCGAGGTCACACAGGCCAACACCGTGGACGCCGCTCTCAAGTTCGCCGGCATCACGAAAATCTATAAAGTTGGCTACACAGGAGCCCAGAGCGATCTGGCCGCCCCCCTCGAGGCAGCACAGGTGAGCCACACCACACTCACCATCAACGTGGACAGCGGAGGCCCAACCTGCTCGGATCTCGCTCTGAACTTGAAGTCCCTGGGTCTTGCCACAAAGGTCAAGGTCGTGACGGACGTGCCCTGCACCGCCCCGACAGTCGCCAAGGCAGACGGCGGTCAACTGCCCCACGACTGGTACTACCTGACCGCTCAGGCCATGCCTGGCTCGAACACACCGTCTCTCACAACGGTGGCCAAGGCGATCTTCACCGAGTACGGCAAGGGCCCGGTGTACGCCGACGCCTGGGCTGAGATGGGGATCAGCCTGACCCTCACCATCGACAAGCTCGACACCCAGATCCTGAGGGACCACAAGCAGATCACTTCGTCGGCGCTGTTCAACGCGGCGAGGGCCTTCAAGGGTCCCGTCCTCCAGGGTGCCCCGCACCTCGACTGCGGCGGGTACTCGACGCCGGCCACGTGCAACGATCTGGACGAGTTCTTCCAGAACACGGCACCAGGAGTGATGAAGCGGCTGAGCACATGGATCGGGCCGGCAAAGGGCTTCAAGCCGCCACGGCCTCGTAGCTGACAAGTGCGCGACCGGCGCCCGCCCCGTACAGTCTGCCTCGTACCCTCCTGGGCAGGCTGTGGCGGGCGGGCGCCGGGGGCCGACCGCCGAGGGGAGTCCCACACATGAGGGCCAGCAGACGGGAAGCCGACCTTCTCGACGAGGTTTGCTCGATGGGAGCGCCACATGAAGCAGCTGCGAACGCAGGTCGGGATCGTCGGTGCCGGACCCGCCGGGCTCCTCCTCTCCCACTTGCTCGCCCAAGAAGGGATCGAGTCCATAGTCCTCGAATGCCGCTCTCGCGAATACGTAGAGCAGCGAGTGCGGGCAGGGGTCCTGGAGCACAGCACCGCTGAGCTCCTCGACGCGTGCGGTGTCGGAGGACGCATGCGGCGCGAGGGGCTGGTGCATGACGGGATCGAGCTGCGCTTCAGGGGTGAGCGCCACCGGATGCCCCTGACTGCGCTCGCCGGAGGTCGGTCGCTCGTCGTCTACGGACAGCAAGAGGTCGTGAAGGACCTCATCGACGAGCTTCTCGGCATGGACGGCGATGTGCGGTTCGACACCGAGGTGACCGGGCTCGAGGGGTTTGACGAGGCCTCCGCGGCTCATGGCGACGGCGACCCGCGCATCCACTTCCGCTCCCCCACCGGCGAACCCGGCACCATCTCGTGCGAGGTGATCGCCGGATGCGACGGGTCGCACGGCGTAGCGCGCGCGGCGGTAGCCGATCGCTCTCAGGTGCACTGTCAGGAGTATCCCTATTCGTGGCTCGGCATCCTGGCTGCAGCCCGGCCCTCGACCGAGGAGCTGATCTACTGTCGCAGTGAGCGCGGGTTCGCGCTCTATTCGATGCGCTCGCCGGAGATCAGTCGGCTGTATCTCCAGGTATCGCCGGGCGAGCCCTTGGAGCACTGGCCCGACGCACGGATCTGGCAGGAGCTGCACAGCCGGCTCCGCATCGACGACGACTGGTCCGTCGCCGAGGGACCGATCCTCGAGCGGTCGGTGACCACAATGCGCGCCGTAGTGATCGAGCCGATGCGCTTCGGATCGTTGTTCTTGGCGGGAGACGCCGCGCACGTCGTCCCGCCAACGGGCGCCAAGGGGATGAACCTCGCGGTCGCCGACGTCCGCGACCTGGCCGAGGCGCTGGTGACGAAGCTGAACAAGTCCGACGACACCCTGGCGGACGAGTACTCGGCCCGCTGCCTCGGCCGGGCTTGGCGCGCGCAGGTGTTCTCTTCCTACATGACGACGATGCTGCACCCCCTCGCGGGCGACGACTTCGGGAACCGGCTCCAGCTCGGCCGGCTCGACCACCTTGTGCGCTCCGACGGCGTACAGCGCTGGCTCGCCGAGTGCTACGTGGACCTTACGGCACCCTGAGCTGCCTGTTCCGGGCTACACGGCTCGCGGATCTGGGTTCGCACCTCAGGTTCGTCTGGCCCGGGCCGTTGTCCCCGGGGCAAGATTCGGGCAAGATGCGGACGGGATCGGCCGTCGCATGGCTCGAGGAGGTGGCCCATGGCTCTGATCATCGGTGGGGTCGCCGCCTCGCACACTCCGACCATCGGGTTCGCGTACGACGCGCACAAGGAGAAGGATGAATCATGGGCACCGATCTTCCGATCGTTCGAGCCGGTGCGCGAGTGGTTCCGGCAGGAGAGGCCGGACGCGATCGTGTACGTCTTCAACGATCACGTCACCTCCTTCTTCTTCGACCACTACTCGGCATTCACCCTGGGGATCGGCGAGGAGTACGCCCCGGCTGACGAAGGGGGCGGGCCGAGGAAGTTGCCACCGGTCATAGGCAGCTCCAGGCTTGCCCAGCACATCGGGTGGAGTCTGGTGACCGACGAGTTCGATATGGCCTTCTTCCAGGACAAGGCACTCGATCACGGGTTCTTCTCGCCAATGTCGGTCCTGTTGGACCACGACCACGAAGGGTGGGCGACCACGATCGTCCCGCTCCAGGTGGGCGTCCTGCAGTTCCCGATACCGACCGCGGCGCGTTGCTTCAAGCTCGGGAAGGCGCTGCGCCGTGCGGTCGAGAGCTACCCCGAGGACCTCCGGGTGGCGATCGTCGCGACGGGCGGACTCTCGCACCAGGTGCACGGGGAGCGGGCCGGATTCAACAATCCTGAGTGGGACCAACAGTTCCTGGACGTCATCACCGACGACCCTGCGGTCCTGGCTGAGATGACCCATGCTGAGTACGCACGCCTAGGCGGCATGGAGGGCTCCGAGGTGATCATGTGGCTGATCATGCGCGGGGCGCTCTCCGAGAACGTCGAACGGGTGCACAGCTCCTACTACCTGCCTTCGATGACCGGCATCGCCACCCTCGTGCTGCGCAACGAGGCTGCCGAGGTGCAGACGGCCGCCGCCGAACGGCACCGCCTGCGCATGGCAGAGCAGCTGGCTGGTGCCGAAGCGCTGGACGGAAGCTACCCCTTCGACCTGGCACGCAGCGTGAAGGCCTACCGTCTGAACAAGTACTTACATGCCATGGTGGATCCTTCACACCGCGAGCACTTCTTGTCCGATCCGGAAGCCAGCCTCGAGGAGTCGGACCTGAGCGAGGAGGAGAAGGACCTCGTCCGCGGGCGCGACTGGAGCGGCATGATCCGCTACGGCGTGATCTTCTTCATGCTCGAGAAGCTGGCCGCGGTGCTCGGGCTGCCGAACGCCGCCGTCTATGCGGGGATGCGCGGCGAGACCCTCGAGCAGTTCCTCGAGACCCGCAACACCAAGGTCGTCTATTCCGTCGCCGGGGACGCTGCCACGAACTGAGTTCGAGGCGGCCGCCAGAACTGCATTCAGGGCTGACCGCGGCGGACGTACCCTTCGGGGACTTCGCGGACGCCCCCGTCGGCTCCAGGGATGGCGGCCAGCCGTGCCCGCCCAGCTCCCGGCACCCGAAGTGACCTCCAAACGGCCGACAGGTCGTCCGTTTGCTACGTCCGTTCCCGGGTAGTCGAGAGTCTGCTTGCTTACGGCCGCACTTCCATATCCGCAACCACACAAGTCCGAGCACGACGCCGCAGCGCGGGGTGTCTTCATCGTGTGGCGCCGCCCGCCTGCCTGCGGCGGCGCGCCCAGTGCCAGACGCGCAGGGGGAACAGCCCGAAGTACGGTGCGCCGCGGCCAAGTGTGTCCGCGTCACTGCGGTCGAACGCCGCGGCGTACCGCGAGGCGTCCGAGGCCGAGGGATACCGCTTCTCACCGCTGGCTCCGCAGCCGCGTTCGCAGGCCCACCGCATGACCTCGCCCTCGGCGGTGAAACGGAGACGGTGTCCGAGAACGCGACAGGGACGTACCACCGTCAAGACGGTAGCGGCGTTCAAGGAGGAGCAGGCGCGGTGAGCGACGCGCAGCTCGGCGTCATCGAGACGAGGATCCCAGCCCGTCTCGACCGACTCCCCTGGAGTGCTTTCCACTGGCGAGTGGTGTTCGGCCTCGGGACCGCGTGGGTGCTGGACGGCCTGGAAGTGACCATCGTCGGCTCTGTGGCGTCGCGGCTCACCGAGCATGGAAGCGGCCTCTCGATCAATCCGGCCGGGATCGGGCTGGCTGCGGCGCTCTACGTCGTCGGCGCGTGCTGCGGCGCGCTCATATTCGGGCACCTCACGGATCGATTCGGCCGCAAGAAGCTCTTCCTCATCACCCTCGCTCTGTACATGGTGGCGACGGCAGTGACCGCCGTTTCGTTCGCAGCCTGGTTCTTCTTCATCTTCCGCTTGCTGACGGGGGCGGGCATCGGGGGTGAGTATGCCGCCATCAACTCGGCAATCGACGAGCTCATCCCCGCACGCGCTCGTGGCCGCGTCGACCTCGTGATCAACGGCTCCTACTGGATCGGTTCGATCATCGGCTCGGCTCTTGCGATCTTCTTCCTCGACGAAGCGATCTTCCCGGCAAATGTCGGATGGCGTCTCACCTTCGTCCTCGGGATCCTCCTGGCATCGTGCGTCATGCTCGTGCGTCGTCACGTCCCCGAGAGCCCGCGCTGGCTCTTCATCCATGGCCGCCAGGACGAGGCGGAGGCAGTCGTCGATCGGATCGAGACGGATGTTCAGGCGCGAACTGGTGAGCGCCTCCGCCCGGTCGATCAGACGCTTTCCGTCCGGCAACGGCGGACCATCGGATTCCGCTCGATCCTGCAGACCGCGATCAGGCAGTATCCCAGACGTTCGATCCTTTGCCTCGCGCTCTTCATTGGCCAGGCGTTCATCTACAACGGCATCACCTTCAACTTGGGCACTTTGATGTCCAAGTTCTTCGGCATCTCCTCGGGTATCACGCCCGTATTCCTCATCCTCTACGCCGCCGCCAACTTCCTTGGCCCCCTGATCCTCGGCCGGCTGTTCGATACCGTCGGTCGGATCCCGATGATCAGCGGCACCTACCTCGGCTCGGCCGTACTCGGACTGCTCCTGGCCGGGCTCTTCGTCGAGACCGGCCTGCTCGACCAGTGGGGGTTCATCGTCGTCGTCATGGCGACGTTCTTCCTCGCGTCCGCCGGCGCCAGTGCCGCCTACCTCACCACGTCGGAGATCTTCCCGATGGAGACGAGGGCGATGTCGATCGCCTTCTTCTACGCGATCGGGACCGCCATCGGCGGTATCACGGGGCCGCTCCTGTTCGGGCCCCTCATCTCGACCGGCTCGCGTGGGCTCGTCGGGGTGGCCTTCCTGGTCGGCTCCGTCCTGATGGCGTCGGGAGCAGTCGCCGAGCTGTGCTTCGGCGTGCGAGCGGAACAGAAACCGCTGGAAGACATCGCCAAACCGCTCACGACCGAGGAGGCCGAAGGGACGTCCCCGGCCTGAGCCGGTGCGGGATCTGCCCGTGATGCCGCGGCTGGGACGTGGGACTCGGCGTCAGTGCGCCGCTCATTTCCCGGTCGCCAACCATGGCGGATCACTCGGGCCGTCGTCCATCGAAACGTACCCGGGTCCCTCGAGGTCGGTGTCGCCGTACGACGCGACGAGGCGCCGGACGGCGTCGCGCGCGCGCGGTCGTCCCGTGAGCACCGAGACGAACACGTCACCGTCCAACGCGTAGACAAGCGAATCGATCGTTGCCCTCACCGTCGCCGTCCGGTACGACCGGGCGAGCAGCGCGATCTCTCCGAAGCCACTCCCCACCCCGAGCGTCCGGAGGTGCGTGCCGCCACGCGTCACGGCCAAGCTCCCGTCGGCTACAACGTAGTAGGCATCTCCTGCTTCGCCCTCTCTCACGACAGCGCCGCCCGAGCGAACGACGACAGGTTCGAGCCGGCGCGCGACGGCCTCGAGCGTGGGCACGGAGAGTGAAGCGAAGATGGGGGTGGATCGGAGTAGCCGGATCTCGACCTGGGGGATGGTCGCTGCCGCGTCGACCGACCGCAGCGACCGCCACCCGAGCATGACCAGCAGGACGCCAAGAGCTGCAGGCACCAAGACGGCGTCGCGCGCGCCCACGGCGGCGATGCCGCCACGCACGACCAGCGCGCCCGCCACAATCCCCACGTTCATGACGGTCTCTACCGCCGCGAAGCTGATGGCGGTCGCATGCGGTGGCGCGGCGCGCTGAAGGAGCGTACGCGCCACAGTGAAAAAGACCATGCTCGCGATGCCGATAACTGCGAGGAGGGCCACGACGACGTCGACGCTCGGGATGACTCCGATGAGCACCAGCGCGCCCGACGCGAGGAGGACGGAGCCGGCAAGCACGGGCGCGAGGCGCGGCCTGCCGGCCAGGATCACCGTCGCGACGCCGGCGATCGCGGCACCACCACCGATCGCCGCGTTCAAGTACCCCGCAGCGCCATCACCCGAGTGCAAGACGCTAACCGCGAGCACGACGCAGAGGATGTCCAGCGCGCCGGTGAGCAGGTAGAAGAAGCCGTTGAAGGCGACCAGCACGCGTACGGCAGGGACAGCGAGCGCGGCGCGCACCGAAGACCACGCGCGAGATGGCTCCGGCGCATCGACGGGAGCCGGCCCGGGGCCCCGATCGCCCGCTCCGGGTAGCAGCAACAGCACGGATACGAACGCCGCAGCCGCCCCGACACAGAGTGCCGCCACGATTCCTCCCAGCGCGAGCGCGACTCCGGCGCTGAGAGGACCCAGCAGCCACCCGACTCCCTCGACCCAGCCGAGTACCACGTTGGCCGTGGTCAGCTCGCGCGGCGTCCGAACGATCGAGGGCAGCAGCGCGGCCTGCGAGGGCCGCACCAGGTCCAAGCCGAGCGTGGCCACCGCCGCAAGCGTGTAGACCGCCGCGACGGGGCCGGACAGCGCCGCCGTCGCGGCCATGGCGCCGAAGGCCGCGGCCTGCAGCGCGTAAGCGCGACGAAGCACGTGACCCGGATGGCGGCGGTCCGCCAGCGTGCCAGTCCACGGCGCGAGAACGATCGCTGGCACCAGTTGCACCAGGACGACGACGGTCGTGCCAGTCGCGCCTTGGTGCTGATACGCGTAGACGAGCAGCACGATCCACGTGCAGTACTCCGCGATCTCGATGGTGGCGTAGGCGCCCAGGACCCGTGCGAGCGTCCCGTTCCGACGGGCCACCCGAGCTCCGGCCACCATCCGGCGGATCCCCCTCACCGGTGCAGACGTTACTTCTGCGGGGGGGTGCGCCGGCTGCCGCGGACCAGCGTCGCGCGTGCTAGCGCGGAGGACTCGTTGCCCACGCCGCTGCGTCGACGACACAGCGGGCAGTCCCCGAAGCGGACGAACGGGCGACCGAGTCGAGCACGTCCGCCGCGAACGTCAGTCGATCCGGGAGCCGAACGTCCCTGCGCGAGTGCTCCTGCGGAGCGGCGCCGGCAAGGTTGCGCAGCACCTGGGCCGTCTCGCGAAGCTCCCTGCCGGTGGGCGGGCCCCAGGTGAGCCAGGGACGACCGGCTTGTTGGCGGGAACATCGGGGACCGCCGGCGCCTGGGGACGGCGCGGGCACGGCCGGGAACACCGCCGGCTCCCCTGCCAGGACCGAGCGCAACCGGCGTCGGGATGCCGCGCGCTTCTCTGCGCGGCTACGCAGGTCGCGGCCGATCGGCACGTTGCGCACGTTCGGCACGTTGCCCAGTGTGGCGCTCAGGGCTTCCGATGCGGTGGATGGTGCACCCCCGGTGCCTCGGTCCATCGACCTTCGGGGAGCGGGAAGGTACCCTCGCCGCGGGGTCTGGAAGGAGGGCACATGGGGTCACGTCATGCGATCGAGTCCCGAGCGGCGGCAGCTGCGGTCGCGGTGGCCGTCATGGCGCTCGTGACCCTCGGGGGGGCGACGCCACCGTCAGCAGCAGCGACGAAGGCCGCATCCGAGGTGGGCAACGACATCTCCTTCCCCCAGTGTGGCTCGCACTTCCCCACCGGTCAGGCCTTCGGCATCGTCGGTGTCAACGACGGGGTGCCGGGCAGCCTGAACCCTTGTCTCGGCGTCTCGACGTCGGACTCGAGCTTCTCGGGCAGCGAGCTCTACTGGGCGGTAGCCACGTCGGCCGGCTCCGCCGCAGAGCCCAAGGCCTCGGTGTACGTCAACACCAGCGATCCTGGGGACATCTTCGGCGGTGCGGTGGTGTCCAGCTGGCCCGCGTCCGGCTCCACCCCCTACGGGACATGCGAGCCGACGACGGTCGACACGAGCTCGGGGCCCGCGACCGCCGGCCAGGATTCCCAGGCCTGCGCGTGGGAGTTCGGGGACCAGCAGGCGACCCAAGACGCCTCTTGGCTGCAGACAGCCGCGCAGGGGATCGACGCGCAGTCGCCACCGGTGAGCGTCCCGACGGCGCCGAGCGCCTACCCGTGGTGGCTGGACGTGGAGACGACGAACACCTGGCGCCAGCAGGCAACCGGTCACGCGATGAACGTGGCGGTGCTCCAAGGGTTCGTGGTCGGCCTCCGCGCGGCGGGTGCTCCGAGGGTCGGCGTCTACGCCTCGCCCAATCAGTGGGCGGCGATCACCGGCGGCACCAGCGGGTCGACCACCACGCTCGGCGGCATTCCCACCTGGATTCCCGGAGCGAGCAACGAGACGGGAGCTCAGGACATTTGCGGCGGGAGCTCGTTCACTGCTGGGCCGGTGATGCTCGCACAGTTTCCGAGCGGGAACTTCGACGGAGACCTGTCCTGCACGGTCGCGACGGCCGTCACGCAGCCGACCGTCACCCAGATCTACGGCCAGACAGCCGACGCGACCGCAGCCGCGGAGTTCACCCGCGCATTCCCCGAGTCGAAGGGCTTGTGCCCTTCGACTCGTACGGCGATCGTCGCGAGCACAGAGGAGTTCCAAGACGCCCTCTCGAGCCAGTTCCTTGCTCAGGATCTCACAACCGGAACGCTGCTCACGCCCACGACCAGCCTTCCTTCGGTGACGGCGACGACCCTGAGGGATGAGGGCATCACGACGGTCTATCTGGTCGGAGGGCCGCTTGCGATCACCACAGCAGTCGCGACCGCGATCGGGGGCCTCACAGCGTACGCGTGCAGCGGAAAGACCCGGTCGGCAGGAAAGATCGCCGTGCACCGGATCTACGGAGAGACCCAGTACGGGACGGCGATGCAGGTCGCCGAATACGTCGGCACGGCGGGGCAGAGGGCCTTCCCCGGCGCCTACTCCACCACGAACGCCGCAGGCGGCTCCGGGCTGTACAACGACACCGCGGGCACCGGTTCTGCGGCACCGTTCGATCCCCTGGAGCCGACGGCCATCCTGGCGAGTGGGGTCGAATTCCAAGACGCCCAGGCGGCAAGTGTCATCTCCTACCACACAAAGCTCCCGCTCCTGCTCACTCCGGCGAGCGCACTGTCGACAACAGCCGTCACGGCCGTCCAGAAGCTCGGCGTGAAACAGGTGGTGTTGATGGGAGGCACACTCGCGATCTCAGACGCCGTCGAGCAGGCGCTGGTCTCCAAGACCGGGGTCTCGGTGCTTCGGGTCGCCGGGGAGGACTACACCGACACGGCCAGGGAGCTGGCCCGCTTCGAGGCAGCCGACGCCACAGCGGGACTTGGCTGGACACCGGGACACCGGGTCACGGTCGCCCGGGGGGACGGCTTCACCGACGGACTGTGCGGCGCGGTGCTCGACAATCCCCATGCGACCGCGACAGGCTCGGGCGGCACGACTCGCCCGCTGCTGCTGACGGAGAGGCCGACAGTGATCGGCACGTACCTCACCACATTCCTCGAGGTCACAGGCCACGTTGGGCTCGACGGCACAAAGTCCAAGGCCATCACCTCCTTGACCGTCCTCGGCGGACCCCTTGTCGTCAGCGCCGCCGAGATTGCGGAGATGCAGACAGACCTGCGTCATTGAGGAACCCGGGTAGCGTTCGCGCCACAGTGGTGCGCGAGCTCGTCGTTCTCGGTTCGGCCAGTCAGGTGCCGACGCGCACGAGGAACCACAATGGATACTTCCTTCGCTGGGACGGCGCAGGGCTGCTCTTCGACCCAGGCGAGGGCACGCAGCGCCAGATGCTGCTCGCGGGGGTGCCCGCTTCCGCGGTGACCGGTATCTGCATCACGCACTTCCACGGGGATCACTGCCTGGGTCTCCCGGGCGTGCTGCAGCGGCTGTCGCTCGACGGGGTGACCCGGCCCCTCGCCATCGCCTTCCCGGCGTCCGGTCGCCCATACGTCGAACGGATGCGCTACGCCTCGATCTTCGACGACCGCCTCGACCTGCGCCTCCAGCCGATCCGTGGCGGCTCCTCGGGCGAGCTCGTCGCAGTGGACGAGACGGCGACCTACACGCTCCACGCGGCCTCGCTTCGCCATTCTGTCGATGCGATCGGGTGGCGGGTCGAGGAGCGCCCCGGTCGGACGCTGCTTCCCGCACGACTCAGGGCCGCCGGCATCGCAGGGCGCGACGTGGGCCGGCTGCAACGCGATGGTTCGATCACCGCCTCCGGGCGAAGAGTCACGCTCGAGGAGATGAGCGTCGAGCGCCGCGGCCAGGTCGTCGCCTTCGTGATGGACACCACCTGGTGCGACGGTGCGCTCGCGCTCGCTGCCGGTGCCGATCTCCTCGTCTGCGAGTCGACCTTCGCGTCGGCCGAGGCGGGCATGGCGGCCGCATGGGGCCATCTCACCGCTGCCGACGCCGGCCGGCTCGCCGCACAGGCCGGCGTCCGGCGGCTCCTCCTCACGCACTTCTCCCAGCGATACACCGACGTCGAGCCGCTCCTGGAGGAGGCCGCAGGCGCGTTCGGAGGGGACGTGATCGCCGCAGCCGACCTCTTGCGCGTGGCGGTCCCACCACGGCGGCTGGACTGAGGCTGGGAGGCAGATCGGCCGGCAGACGGCATCGTCGGGCTGACGGTCCGCACCCGTCACCGCTGGCAACGCGTCAGGCGATGCGATCCTCGTAGGCGATGTCGACCGGCCGGAGCTCGTCAGCCGGTGCGAAGCCGAGGACTCGGCCGTAGAAGTACAGCTCAGCCTCAGCAGTTCGCCGGATGCTCTCGGCCTTCCGGAAACCGTGCTGCTCCCCCCCGTACGTGACGTAGGCATGAGGGACGCCGTTCTCGCGTAGCGCCGCGACCATGATCTCGGCCTGGCTCGGGTGCACGACCTTGTCATCGAGCCCCTGGAACATGATGAGAGGCGTGCGGATAGCCGCTGCACGGTAGACGGGTGAGCGCGACTTGTAGACGTCAGCATCCTCGGGCCACGGGCCGAAGAGGGTGTCGGTGTAGTGGAGCTCGAACTTGTGCGTGTCCTGCGCGAGCGCCGCGGCGTCGCAGATGCCGTAGTAGCTCGTCGCCGCTGCGAACACGTCGGTGAACGTCGCCCCGCACAAAGCGGTGTAGCCGCCGGCACTGCCGCCGCGGATCACCAGGCGAGTGCCGTCGGCGCGGCCGCTCCGGGCCAGGTGATTCGCGACATGCACGCAGTCGCCCAGGTCCACGACCCCCCACTGGCCGCGCAGCCGCTCTCTGTAGGCGCGCCCGTAGCCGGTGCTGCCGCCGTAGTTCACGTCGACGACGGCGAATCCACGGCTGGTCCAGTATTGGACGGCATAGTTCAGCACTGGCAGCGCCGAAGAAGTCGGTCCGCCGTGGACGCTCACGATCAGCGGCGGCAGCTCACCGGTGGGCGCCTCGAAGCCCGGGTTGCGCGGGGCGTAGAAGAGCGCGTGCCCGACATTGCCTTGCCCGACCGGGAAGTCGACCGGCTCTGGCTTCGAGATGTAGTCCGTGCCGACGGCCTCGGCCCGGGATCGCCGCACGACCTCCACGTCCACCCCGCCGCGCGCGGACACCTCCATGCGCACGACGCTCGGCGGGAGGGTCGCCGACCCGGCGACGGCGTAGGCGCACGACCCGTCCTCGGTACTGCGTACCTGGGTCACATAGGTGACTCCGCAGTCCGCCGCGGTGAACTCCCTCGCGTCGGGGTGGAGGACGCCGACGTGGTCCAGACCTTCGCAACGCCAGGTCGCGAGCACCTTCCCG
This sequence comes from Acidimicrobiales bacterium, assembly GCA_050743605.1. Classification (GTDB taxonomy): domain Bacteria; phylum Actinomycetota; class Acidimicrobiia; order Acidimicrobiales; family RAAP-2; genus JAJYVT01. The sequence goes on along the minus strand of JBOGGB010000194.1, from coordinate 5,854 downwards.
TCCTCCACGAACGCGTAGGAGGAAAGACCGAAGACGAAGTCTGGAGCGCCCAGCTCCGCCTCCATGGGCGCAAGCGCCCGACTCTCGCCTGGCCCCGCACCGGCGGCGTAGAGGTTCCACCATCCCGTCGAGTCCGCGACGTAGTGAAGCGTGCCGTCGGGCGCGTACTTCGGCTGGGTCACCGAGACCGAGGGGCCACCCGCGACCAGGTGCGGCGCTCGCACGACACCTTCTTCGACGTCGAGCTCACCTTCCCACAGCTCGGTCCCGTCCCAGGGCATGTTCGGGTGGTCCCAGCTCACCCAACAGACGCGTCGCCCGTCGGGTGAGCACGCGATGAAGGACCAGAAGTCGTGCCCGAACAGGAGTGCACGCGGCGGCTCGGACCCGTCGGTCGGCATCACGACCACGTCGTTGACCACAGTCGTGGCCACATCGGGGTCGCCGTGGCGCTCCCGGACCGCGAGGAGGTGTCGGCCGTCACAGGTCAGAACCGGAGCGGCGAATCTCACCGCGTGCTTCATGGGCGGCTCGGGCGTGAGGGCGCACGGCGCCTCACCCGGCACGACACGGTGGAGGCGCTGGTCGACGAAGTTGGAGAAGTAGAGGGTATCTCCGACTGTCGGATCGTGGTGGACGGCCACGCATAGCCCGCCGTACTCGTGGACCGTGGTCCGAGCCCCGAAGCCCGGAGGGGTCACTTCCTCGAGGACCCCTCCGGCGACCGAGCGGCGCACGAGCACATGCCGGCCCCCTTCCGATGGGCGCGCCTCGGTCCAGTACACGTGAGTCGGCGTGGCGAAAGGAAACGACAAGCCGACCACGTCTGCGACCAGATGGTCGAGCGTCACCGGCGACTCCCACGAGCCGTGGGGAGAGGTGCGAACCATCCGCAACTCCTACGCCACGAGGGTGGCGAGGAGCAAGCCGCAGCCCTGCCGTGGGCGGGGAGCGAGGCGGACGTCAGTCGTCGAGGACGTCGCTGAGCCCGCCTGCGACAAACACGCCGCGCGTCGCGCCGCGAGCGCCGCGGATCTCGAGGCGATGTCCCGTCTCCTCGATTCGCCGTCGTGCCCGCAGGAGCGCGGAGAGCCCGGTCGAGTCGATGAACTCGAGGTGCGTGAGGTCCGCCACGACCGTCGAACGTGCGAGCGCCACGAGCGCCTGCTGAGCCGCGTCCGCGCTGACGAGGTCGAGCTCGCCGAAGAGCCTCAGCACGGCTTCGCCCGTGCTGGAGTCGTCGACTTCCATCCTGAACGCCTGAGGCAGCATCGGAGCCATCCGTTCGTGGTCACGTGGCAGCAGCCGCAGCTGCGGCCCTTTCCCTATCAGTTTCCACGGCACCTGGATCTCACGCAGGGAGTGCCTGGACAGGCCAGGCGGCGCCCCGCTCTAGGCGTCCTCGGGGTTCGCCTCCCACCATTGGCACCACCAGTTGGCACCGACGAGGATCCTGAGCTTGGGGTGCCAGCAGTACGACAGGTCGTTGTACGGCTCGAGGTAGTACCGGCAGTTGTCACAGCGCTCTTCGCCAGAGGGATGGCCCCGCAGGACCGCGTTCTCGGACATGTGCCGCAGCTCGATCGACAGCTTCTCGTCGATCTCCTTGGGCTCGGGCTCCGGGATGAGGTAATCGGACACGTGAGGCAAGTTAGCTGGCCACCCCCCGCTACTCGGCAACCCCTCTCCCCGGGCTCGCCGGGAGCCTCGTGGCGCAGGCACACCGGGCCATGGACGTAGGGCGACCCGCGATCCGGGGCCGCTCCGGGGGTCCTCCGGGGCCGGGCGCGCGGCGGCGCGCTGCCACAGATCTCCCCGTCCCTGGAGCGCCCGACGTGGAGGGTAGAGGTCCCCTGCGCGGGCATGGCGACGCGGCCGGGCTCACGCGCCTGCGCCTCGCGAAAAGGCGGGCAGGCGCCAGTGGTCAGCTCGGAGCCCTAGGGCCGCGCGACGGCTCCACCACCCACGACGGCTTACGCCTGCCCAAGAACGCCGCCATCCCTTCAGCGGCTGCCGCAGTGCCGAAGAGTGCCTCGGAGACCTCTGCTGCGGCTTCGAGGGCCTCGGCCCACGGGCGGGCGACGAGCTCGGCCAGGGCCTTGGTCGCGGCGACGGCCGCCGGAGCGGACCGAAGCGTCGAGGCCACTACGTCGCCCACCCAGGCGTCGAGAACGTCCGCACCGCTGACCACGGCGGTGAGGACACCCGACTCGACGGCCTGCGCCGCCCCGAACACCTCTCCGGTCAGGGCGTAGCGGTCGAAGGCGCGCCGAGACATCCGCCGGAGCGCAGGCACCGCGACGATCGCAGGTGCCATGCCGACGCGCACCTCGTTGAACGCGAAGGTCGCGTCCTGCGGCGCCACAGCGAGGTCGCACGCGCACACCAGGCCCATCCCCCCGGCGCGCACATGGCCGTTCACCCTGGCGACGACCGGCTTGGCCATGGCCACGATGGCGGTGAGCACCTCGCCCAGGGTCGCCGGCGGCTCCCCCGGCAGCGGATGGAGCCGCTCGGAGAGGTCCATGCCCGAGCAGAACGCCGTGCCCGTCCCCGTGAGCACGACGATCCGGACGCCGGGGTCGGACCCGGCGTCGGCGAGCGCTGTCGCCAGCTCGGCCAGGAGCCTGCGTGACAAGGCGTTGCGGTTCGCAGGGGAGCACATCGTGAGGCTGACGACCGGGCCCTCACGCTCCCGGCGAACGAGCGGGGCGCCGGGGGCGGGGGGCGGGGCAGGCATCGCCGAAGTGTAGGAGGACGCCAGGCACGCGCCGCTTCCACAACCTTGCTCACGTGTGGTCCGAACGGCGCCTGGAGGTCCAGCTCAGAGCGGCAGGCGGGGCACCTCGGTGAGCGGGGCGGCCCGGGGACCCCTGGACCCCCGGGGGGACGGGGCGAAGACGCTCTCGGGCCGGAACGAGCGCACGGCGCGGCTCCCCGCTCGTCCCCCGACGACCTCCACCCACTCGTCGCCGGTTCGGACGTTGCGGACGTGCGCGAGAAAGGACCACGTCGCCGAGCGCGCGCGGTTACCGGCGATCTCTACCCGGTCTCCTGCGCGCACCCCGGCCCACTCGGCCTTCCGCTCGAGGTGCGCAGCCGCCTTCTCGGCGGCCAGCGCGGCGGGACTCCGGTCACGGCGGCCAACGCGGCCGCGTGGCCGGTCGTCATTGGACAGGGACATGGGGGTCGATGATGGCACCCCCGCGTAGTGTTGGCGGCGATGCCGCTCGAGCTGCCGAGATCCCTCTCGCCCACCCGAGTGGCGTCGTTCACCGACTGCCCGCTCGCGTTCCGCCTGCGGGCGATCGACCGTCTCCCCGAGCCGCCGTCCCCGCACGCCGTCAAGGGGACGCTCGTGCACCGCGTGCTCGAGCGGCTCGTGTGGGACCACCCCGGGCCCGAGCGCACCGCCGAGATCGCCACCGTGGAGCTGGAGCGCGCGTGGACGGACCTACAGGTCGACCCGGAGTACCTCGCGCTCGGGCTCGACGGCGAGGCCGCCGCGGCGTTCCTCGGGGACGCGGCGATGCTCGTCGCGAACTACTTCGTGCTCGAGGACCCGACCCGGGTCGACGCGGCGGGCGTCGAGCTCCGCCTCGAGGCAGAGCTCGACGGACTCCTGCTCCGGGGGATCATCGACCGACTCGACGTGGACGCCACAGGCGACCTCGTGGTGGTCGACTACAAGACGGGCCGGGCGCCCGGGGAGCGCTACGAGAGGGCGAAGCTGACCGGGGTGCACCTCTACGCTCTGCTCTGCGAGCAGGCGCTCGGCAAGGTGCCTGTCGAGGTGCGGCTCCTCCACCTCCGGGAGCCGCTCTCGATCACCGCGACGCCGACCAGCCAGACGCTGCGAGGCCAGCGTGTTCGCACGCTCGCGGTGTGGAAGGCGATCGAGCGTGCGTGCGAGCGGGGCGACTTCCGCCCGCGTCCCTCCCCCCTGTGCAACTACTGCGCCTTCCACCCGTGGTGCCCGACCTTCGGGGGGGTTCCGCCCGAGCTCCCGGCGGCGTGAGCGACGCGACGGGACCGGCGGGGACAGCCTCCCCCGACCGAGGCCGCACCACGCCGCTCGGAAAGGCGTTCGCCGCGATCGACGGAACCGGGGAACGTTGGACCGCGACGGTGCGTGGCCGACGTTGGGCGGACGTGAGCGCGGCGGTCCTCTCGAACATCTCGGACCACGGGGCTGTCTGGGTGCTTGCCGCTGCCTGGAAGGCGAGGCATCCCGGTCCGGCACGCCGTCGTGCGGTCGCAGCCCTCGCGCTCGCAGGTGTCTCCTCCTACTGCGTCAATCGGACGGTCAAGCAGCTCGTGGGCCGGTCCCGCCCCGATCAGCCGGCGTCGCCCGTGCAAGGGATGCCGGTGCGAACTCCGGCGAGCAGCAGCTTCCCGAGCGGCCATACGCTCGCCGCATTCTGCACGGCCATGGTGCTGCCCGACCGCCCGACCTTCCGGCGCGCCGCCCTCGCCTTCGCCGCGGCGGTGGCCGCAAGCCGCGTCCACATGCGCGCGCACCACGCAAGCGACGTGCTGGGCGGGGCGACGATCGGCACCGTGGTCGGGACGATCGTGCGACCCCTCGTCGACGTCCTCGCCTCAGGCCCATGCGCCCGTAAGTTGCGGTCGGAATAGCACGGGACCGAGCCGCGTTGACAAGAGCATGACCGCGCGCGCCTTCTCCGTCACCTGGGACTACCTGTGCCCCTTTGCTCGCAACGCCCACGAGCACCTCGTCACCGCGCTCGACGGCGGCGCGCCCTGGGACGTCACCTTCACGTCCTTCTCGCTCATGCAGGCCCACGTCGAGGAGAACGGGACGCCGGTGTGGGAGCTCGAGGAGAAGGTTCGCGGGCTGCTCGCCCTCGAAGCGGGCGTCGCCGTCCGGGACAAGTTTCCCGACCAATTCCGCGCCGCTCACTTGGCGCTGTTCGCGGCGCGCCACGATCATGGGAGGGAGATCTCCGATCCAGCGGTCGTCCGTGAGGCGCTCGAGTCGGTCGGCGTGCCCGCCGAGGCGGTGTTCGCCGAGATCGACAGCGGCTGGCCCCTCGACGCAGTCCGGACGGAGCACGAGAAGTCGGTGTCCGAGCACGAAGTCTTCGGGGTGCCCACCTTCGTCGCAGGTGATGACGCGGTGTTCGTCCGCTTCATGACACGCCCCGCGGGCGATGCGGCCAGGGCACGCGCCACCATCGAGCGCGCAGTGGACCTCCTCCGCGACCACCCCGAGCTGAACGAGCTGAAGCACACGAAGATCCCACGCTGAGCTCGGCCGATCGCGAGCTGGGCCCGGCACCCCCCCCGCCGGGCTCAGCTCGCGTCCTGCGTGGGCGCAGTAGTCCCCGCGCCTCTGGCGCAGGCTCCGGCGTCGCCGCCAGCGCTGGGCGCCACTATCGTGCCGTCGTGCCCGATGGCCGGCGACCGACGTGACCCGCGCCGCCGGCGCCCTCGGCATCGTGGGCGCGGGGCAGCTCGCCCGCATGATGGCAGAGGCGGCGAGCCAGCTCGGGGTTCACACCCTCGTGCTCGCCGCGCGAGCAGACGACGCCGCCACTGCAGTCGTGAGCGAGGTGCTCCTCGGCGAGGCCACGGACCGGGGAGCGCTGCTCGATCTCGCCCGGCGCTGTGACGTCCTCACCTTCGACCACGAACTGGTCGACCTCGAGCTCCTGGGCGAGCTCGAGCGCGAGGGGGTGCGGTTGCGCCCCGGCGTCGAGACGCTGCGGATCGCCGTCGACAAGGCACAGATGCGCACGTGCTTCAGTGCCGCCGGGCTGCCGGTCCCCCGTCACGCGGTGCTCGGCGCCGCGGGCGGCGGACGTGGCCCCGAAGATCTCGCCGCGGCGAT
>JBOGGB010000193.1:0-3203 GCA_050743605.1 Acidimicrobiales bacterium | reverse complement strand
CACCAGCTGGAACCGGTCGCGCTCCAGGTAGAAGAGGATCCCGTCCCCGATCACGAACCCCTCGGGGTTGCAGACCACCAGCTGCTTGGCCCGTTCCGGCTCGAACCCTTCGAAGCTGTTGATCGCGAGCGAATGCAGCAGGCGCCGCGCGTCGGGGCCGGACACGTAGAGATCCGACATGTGGAAGGACTGATCGCGCAGGCACACGCTCTCGCGCCACGAGCGCTGCTCGTCGCGCCAGTTCGTGTACTCGGGGCGCACCACCGGGTACGTACGCGCACCGGTGTCGTTCTGGTAGAGGTGCTCCGTCACGCTCGGCAGGCCGTCCACCACGTCCTGCAGCGTGCGTCGCTTCGTCGGCATGGTGCTCACGGACGCTATCCTCTCTTCGGCGCGCGTGGAGACGGGAGGACGACGCAGTGGCCACGATCGACGAGCCGAGCCGGACGACTCCATTGCTCGGGGAGTGGGACGTGGTGGTGGTCGGCGGCGGGCCGGCCGGCATCATGGCTGCGGCCGCGGCTGCACGGACCGGGCGCTCGGCGGTTCTGCTCGAGCGGTACGGCTTCCTCGGGGGTGCCGGGACGGCGGGCGGGCTCAGCACGTTCTGCGGCTTGCACGCCCGGGTCCACGGCGAGGACCGCCGTGTCGTGCACGGCCTCGCCGACGACCTCTACGAGCACCTCGGTCTTCTCGAAGGGCTCGCTCCCGCCCACCTGACGATCAACGACGGGATCCTCGCGCAGGCCTACGACATCTCCGCGTACAAGCTCGCCGCCGACCGGCTGGTGACCGGTGCCGGGGGGACGATCGTGTTCCACGTCCTCGCCGTCGGTGTGGTGCTGCGCGACCCCACCACGATCGACGCCGTCCTGGTCGAGTCGAAGTCGGGGCGTCAGGCCGTGCGCGGCCGGGTCTTCGTGGACGCTTCGGGCGACGGCGACGTGGCCGCCTGGGCCGGCGCGCCCTTCGAGAAGTCCCCCGGGCTGGGAGGGATGCTCTACCCCTCGCTCATGTTCCGGATCAACGGGGTCGACGCGGCGGGAGCAGGCGAGAAGCCGTGGCGCACTGCCGAGCGGCTGATGGACGAGGCCGAGGCGGCGGGGACGCATCACTTCCCCCGGAAGCGACCGATCGTCCGTCCCCAGCGCAACCCGCTCGAGTGGCGGGCGAACCTGACCCAGCTGTCCAACCCCGACGGCAGCGCCGTCGACGGCACCGACGTACTCCAGACGACCCACGGCGAGCTCCAGGGACGCGAGCAGGTCTTCGAGGCCTTCTCGTTCATCAAGCAGAAGGTCCCCGGCTTTGCCGACGCCTACGTGGTCGACATCGCGCCGCAGATCGGCATCCGCGAGACTCGTCGGATCGTGGGCGCCTACCAGCTCACCGAGGACGACGTCCTCGACTGCGCGGACTTCGAGGACACCATCGGGGTCAACGGGTGGCCGGTGGAAGCGCACGTGGCCGGCAGCGTCGAGTTCCGCTGGCAGCGCGGCGAGCGCCCTCGCGGCTTCAACCAACTCCCGTACAGGATGTTGCTCCCCGAGGGGATCGACAACCTCTTCGTGGCGGGGCGCTGCGCCTCGATGACCCACGAGGGCCAGTCCTCGGCGCGGGTCAGCGGCCCGTGCTTCGTGATGGGAGAGGCCGCCGGCACGGCCGCCGACATGGTGCTGGCCGAGGGCGGCACCACGGCGACGGTCGACGTGGCCGCATTGCAGGCGCGCCTCGAGCGCAACGGCGCGTTCCTGGGGCGTCCGTAGCCTCGGCGCAGGCCCCGTGGTACCGTCGAGCCACACGCGACGCGCCGGTGGATGGCGCGCGCCGACTGGTGAAGGGGGTCTGCGGTGGCACCGCTGTTGGAGGAGATGCTCGACCCGACGGGCACCGGGACCGGGGAGAGCGACGTCCGGCTCGCCCCCCGCAGCCACGTGCTGCAGGGCAAGACGGTGGGCCTGCTCAACAACACGAAGCCGAACAGCGCGGTCCTGCTCGAGCAGGTGGCCGAGCTGTTGCAACGACGCTTCGGCGTCGCAGAGGTGCTCATGTTCTCCAAGGCGTCGTTCGCGGTTCCGGCCGACGACGGACTGCTCGGCCAGATCGCCGAGCGGTGCGACTACGCGCTGGCAGGGGTGGGCGATTGAGGGTCTTGTAGCGCGGCCAGTTTGGCCGACGGGATCCTGCTCGAGCGCCGGGGAGTGCCGGCGGTGTCGGTCTGCACCGACAAGTTCCAGATGACCGCCGAGGCGATGGCGCGCCTACACGGCTTCGAGGGCTACCGCTTCATCACCGTGCCGCACCCGATCGCGAGCCTGGAGCTCGCCCAGCTCGCCCAGCTCGCTTCGGACTCCCTCGGTGAGGTCCTGAACATCCTCGAGGTGCGCGAATGACGGGCGGCACGCTGATCGACCACCACCAGGTGCGCATGGCGATCGAGCACTACTACGAGCAGGGATTCACCGACGGACTTCCCGTCGTGCCGCCGACCGAGTCGTACCTCGCCGACTTCTTGGCGCAGGTGGACCGGGCTCCTGACGAGGTCGTCGCCGCGATGCCCCACCTGAACCGGGAGTGCACCCTGCGGCTGGCGGCGATCAACGCGATCATGGCGGGCTGCCTGCCGGAGTACTTCCCGGTGGTGCTCGCCATGCTGGACGCGTTGCGCGTGGACACCGGGGCGCGGGGCGCGACCCGCTTCTCGAGCGGCTTATGGCAGAGCACCACCGGCACGGTGCCGGTCACCGTGGTCAACGGGCCTGTCAGACTGCAGCTCGGCTTCAATTGCAAGGGCAACATCTTCGGCCCGGGCTTCCGACCGAACGCCACCATCGGGCGGGCGCTGCGACTGATCGCGATGAACGTCCTGGGATTGCAGCCGCACGTCCTCGACCAGTCCACTCAGACGAACCCGGCGAAGTACACCTGTTGCATCGCCGAGAACGAGGAAGAGAGCCCCTGGGAGCCGATGTCCGTCGAGGCCGGCTACGGCTCCGAGGCGAGCACGGTGGCGTTCATGATGATGCGCTCTTGCATGCACATCGAGGCTCGCTCCGCGATCCGTCCGGAGCACGTGCTGAGCGACGTCGCGAACACGGTTGCTCGCACCGGCGTGCTCTACTCGGAGAAGTCGGCCTGCCTCCTCGTCGTGAGTCCAGAGCACGCCCAGCTGCTGGCGTCGCACGGCTGGGGCAAGAAGGACA
>JBOGGB010000192.1:0-2220 GCA_050743605.1 Acidimicrobiales bacterium | reverse complement strand
GACCTGGAAGGTCCCGTCTGTCGTGTTGGCACCCGGAACGCCCGTGTTCACGGGGATGCGGCTGAACTGGAGCGCCCCGTTCACCCATGCGGTGAGGTGCTCGGGCGCGAACTTTGTGACGATGACGTAGCTGACCGGCTCGGTGTTCGACTTGTCGCTCGCGACGTCGTGCAGCAGCGTTGTCCACACGTCTGGGCCCTCGAGGCCGTCGACCGAAAGGCCGTTCTCTGTCTCGAACATCATCACGGCACCTTTTGTGATCGCGTTCGCCGAGCCGGGCACCCATTGGTCGGTGAGCTCGAGGGGCAGCCCGGTCCAGCGCCACGCGAATGTGCCGGGCTGCGGCGCGGTCATGGCCAAGGGGGTGGGGGTGGGACCGCTGTAGGAGAGCGGCAGGTAGCCCAGCTCGGCGAGCAGCTGCTGGAGCCGGAGCCTGCTGCCGTTCGCGATCGTGAACGAGACGGTGCGCGTCCCCTCCAGGTGGGCCCCTGACGCGTCGGCGATGCCGCCGTGCCCGCCGGGGATGCTGAGGGTGTACGTCCTGAAGGGGACGAACGGCGAGGAAGGAGTGAAGACCAGCTCGTCGGCGGCTACCTGCTGCCACGAGCCCTCGACCTTCGGCGACAGCGTCGGGTCCGGCTGGTCCGAAGCTAGCGGCGAGGCGAAGGTGACGGTGACTTTCGTGTCGGATGGGATGTCGGAGGCACCGGATGCCGGGGAGGTCGAAGAGACGTGGAAGGTGTCCGCGTGGCGGTGTCCGGCACGCGAGGCGGACCCGCCACCAGGACCTCCGCCGTTCCCCGGGTTCGTGGTGCACGACGCGCCCGAGCACGACCGGGGCGGGTGGGATCCCCCCGACACCAGGTATGCGGCGACTCCGGCCGCGACGACGAGCACAGCCAGCAGGGCCAGCCACGGCGACATCCGGCGTCGCCGCGACGGTGTCGTGCCTCGGTCTCGTAGAGCCTGCAACCGGCTGGTCCTTCGTGGCGCGCGGTCACCTTCACCTACGACCCGCGCCCCTCCGACGACCCCGGGGCACGGCAGGCCCTTCGACACGGGTCCAGCCCTGCCCGCTCAGCCGTCTCCCCCGGCTCGCCTCGTGAACGCACGGTCGGCCCCGCCTCGCGTCGACGGCGCCTGAGGTGACGATAGTCAGTGGACGTGACCGCGCGGTCGCGGATGGCGTGCGTGCACGCTCACATGCGGTCGGGCGCCTCGATCCCCAGCAGCCCGAGCCCTTCGGCCAGCACCCTGGCCGCAGTCTCGGAGAGCGCAAGGCGGCTCCGCCTCGTGGTCGAGTCCGGCGCACGCAGCACGGGACAGCGCTCGTAGAAGGCGGTGAACGTCGAGGCGAGCGCGTAGAGGTAGGCGCACAGTCTCGAGGGGGCCGAATCCTCGGTGGCCGCCCGGATCGCCGGGGCGTACCCGAGGAGCGAGAGGGCCAGCGCACGCTCCTCAGGGGCGAGCAGCACGATGTCGTGCGCCTCCGCTCCCAGTCCGTCGTCCCCTGAGACCGAGCCGGCGGTCTCTTCGACCGCGCGGCGGAAGATCGACCGGATCCGCGCATGCGCGTACTGCAGGTAGGGGCCGGTGTCCCCTTCGAAGCTCAGCATCCGCTCCCAGTCGAACACGTAGTCCCTCACCCGGTCCGTCGACAGGTCGGCGTACTTGACTGCCCCTATCCCGAGCGCGCGCACCACCGTACGGTGCTCTTCTGTGGTCGAGCCGGCGTCGCGCCCACGCTCCGTCATGGCGTCCGCGGCCCTCGAGACCGCCTCGTCGAGCAGGTCGACGAGCCTTACGGAAGAGCCTGCCCGGGTGCGCAACATCCGGTGGTCCGTGCCCAGCACGCTGCCGAACGGGACGTGCTGGGCGACCACGCCCTCCGGGATCCACCCGGCCATCCTTGCGACCGCAAAGCACATCTGGAGGTGTTGGGCCTGCGGCGCCCCGACGACGTACAGCATCCGGCGCGCGCCCAGCTCGTCCACGCGATCGCGAATGCACGCGAGGTCCGTCGCGGCGTACCCGAAGCCGCCGTCGGACTTCTGGACGATGAGCGGCAGGGGTTCCCCCTCGCGGTTCGCGAATCCCGGCGGGAAGACGCAGAGCGCTCCGTCGTCCTCGACGAGGAGGCCGGCGGCGTCGAGGTCCTTCACGACGTCGGGGAGCATCGGGTTATAGAAGCTCTCGCCCTTGATGTCGTCGTCGGTGAGC
>JBOGGB010000191.1:0-1546 GCA_050743605.1 Acidimicrobiales bacterium | reverse complement strand
CGGCCCCCCTTCCCCAACCCCATCCCCCGGGGGGCCGACACCGACTTCTTCACCCGAACACCCGATGTGCCGCGCGCGTCGCTGCGGTGTCGCGCTCACAAGGTGGCAGTGCGGGCGATCGAGCCGGGGCGAACGGGGCGAGCCGGGCGCGTTGCCCCCGAGACGCCGACCGCCTTCAGCGCAGCTCGACCTGGTCCAGGTACTCCTCGCGCCAGAAGTCGTAGCGCTCGGAAGGGAGCAGCAGCGCGTGGGTCGGCTCGAGGGTCTCGACGAACGCCCGGTCGTGGCTCACGACGACGAGCGTCCCCGGCCAGCGACCCAGCATGTGGCCGACCGCGGTCACGGACTGGGGGTCGAGGTTGTTGGTCGGCTCGTCGAGGACCAGGAGGTTGGACCAACCGGCGGCGAGCATCGCGAGCGAGAGCTTCGCCCGCTCTCCGCCCGAGAGGCTGGCCGAGCGGCGGGTCGCGAGCTCTCCTGAGAGACCGAAGGAACCGAGCAGCGACCGGCGGTCCACGTCGGTCACGAGCACCGTGTCGTCGATGTTCTCCAGTGCGGTGCGCTCGAGGTCGACCTGCTCGTGCTCCTGCGCGAAGTAGCCCACGGCGACGTTGTGGCCAAGGGCGACGGTGCCGCAGGTGGGTTCCTGCACCCCGGCCACACATCGCAGGAGGCTCGACTTCCCCGCGCCGTTGCGCCCGACGACGACGGCGCGCTCCCCGCGGGACAGCGCCATCCAGACGTCGTGCAGCACGTGGTGGTTCCCGTAGGAGACGGCGAGGGAGCTGACCTCGAGCGGCGTGTCACCCGAACGCGGCGGGTCGGGGAGCCGGAAGCGGACGGCGCGCTCCTTCTTCACCGCCTGGGTCCGCGTGCGCTCGATACGCTCGACGCGCTTGTCGAGCGTCTTCGCGACCCGAGCCCTTCTCTCGCTGCTTCCCCGCATCGAGTCGGCGAGCGCGGTGAGGCGAGCCACCTCGCGCGTCTGGCGAACGGCGGTCCGCTGCTGCTGGTCGAGGCGTCCGGCCAGCTGCGCGCGGAAGGACGTGTAGGTGCCGGCGTACTCCGTGAGCGACCCTGCGTGGAGGTGAGCGACCTTGGTGATGGCGCGGTCGAGGAGCGTGAGGTCGTGGCTCACGAGGAGGAGCGCCCCCTTGAACTGCGCCAGCTGCTCCATGAGCCACCGCTTGGCGGGGACGTCCAGATGGTTCGTGGGCTCGTCGAGCACCATCACGTCAGGTTGTCCGAACAGGATCCGCATCAGGTCGAGCCGGCGCCGTTGGCCGCCGGACAGGCTGTCGACCTCCTCGAAGAGCAGGTCCTGACGGAGGCCGAGGCCCTCGGCCATGCGCGCGAGCGCGGACTCCGCCTCGTACCCGCCGAGCGCGCGGTAGCGCTCCTCCGCCCCCGAGAACCTTGCGATCCGCTCGGAGGTGGGACTCTCCGCCATCAGGCGGCGGGACGTGGTGACCTCGACGTCGAGCGCGTCCAACCCGCGTGACGACAACACGTGGGAGAAGGCGCTCGAGTCGGTGCCGAGCCCGCC
>JBOGGB010000190.1:0-4244 GCA_050743605.1 Acidimicrobiales bacterium | reverse complement strand
GTCCTGGTCGACGGCGAGGACTTGCTTGTTCGTCAATAACGCCAGTGTGACCGGGTTGTCGTGGAGCACCTGCAGTGTAGCGCCCAGGATGAGCGGCGAGGAGGCCAGCGACCACAGGCTGAGCACCGTCTCCTCCGCTGGAAGCGTCAGTCCGTCGTCGCCATGGATCCCCGCGGTTGCGCCTGGGCAGATGTATTCACCCGCCGTGCCGACGCTGGTCGGGAGAGTGGAGCAGCCGTCGCCGATCTCCACCGAGTCGTCGTCGTTGAAGCCCTTGCCCGCCCCGCCTTTGGACTGCCAGATGGCGTCCGTGTTGAAGCGAATGTCCGCGCTCTGGTAGGTGGTCAGGTTTCTGCCGCCGCCTTCCTCAATGTCAGGGGAGTACTCCCACTGCGTGGCGTACTCGTCCAACGTTGTTGCGATCGAGATTGTGAATGTACCCTCGGTGATGTCGAGATCGATCGGGGTGCCCGTCTGGTTCAGGGCCTGAGACCAGGACGCGACGTCTTTCGTGTTGGTGTCGGTGATGCCGTCCAGCTTGACGAAGTTGACGCCCCAAGAGGCGAACTGGTCGGCCTCGGAGTCGACGAACAGCTGCGCGCCCGGCGATGTGTAGTTGAACTCCCACGTGCCGCCGCAGTTGTAGTTGTTGTCTGTAACCAACGTGCCTCTGTAGTCCGCCGGTGTGAGCGTGGTCCCCTGGGGGTAGTTCTCGGTGATCTCATCCGCGGTGTAGCTGCTCGGGGTTGTGTCGTTCTGGCCATCCTGGTTGTTCTCGACCGGGGTGTTCCGGTAGATGGCGTTCCCCGAGATTCCGGGCGTGAGGTAGATGCCGAATTTCAGCCCGAGGCTGTGGATGTAGTTGCCGAGGACCTCCATGCCGTTCTCCGTGCCTTCGTTCGGGAAAGCCCCGGTGTTTGAGGTGGTGGTCTGGCTCGTGACCCATTGGCCAAATGTGTTGACGGTGGGCCCGTCAGTTGTTCCGGGATGGGCTGTAGCGCCGGTGTATTCCACCTTCGGGCAGGCGTACCAACCGTCATCCTGGTTGATGGACGAGTAGCCCACGGCCGCCAGTCCGCTGCTCACCATCGCCTGGGCATTTGCCTCGTCGATGGCGGCGGTGGACGTATGCCTGAAGGAGCTCCAGCTGCTCCACCCGAGCACCGGCGTCTCGCCAGCGCCCGCGCTTCGGTGAGACGATCGGTAGCACTCAAACCTGATACGCGCCTACCGCCAGTACTACCTCGGCGGTCGGTATCCGAGAAACTGCAGGTCGGCTGGCCGATCGAGTATTCGGCACCCACACGCTCTCGTCGAAGCCAGCGACGATCGCGAGCATCCGCCAGCTGGAGATCCTCGGCGGGCTGATCAACGAGTATCACGCCGCATGATCAGCTCGAACGGGTTTTCGGACCCTACGCGTTCGTGGACCGACAGGCTGGCCGCCATCCTTGGACGGGACATCGAAGTGCCCGCAGTCCGCACGGCCCTGCACGTCGCCATCCTGGCCGCCGGGCCCGTTGCCCGGGCGAGCGGTCAGACCCCGGCGCCGCCTCCCGGGCCCGCCAGGGCCGAGAGAACCTCCTCGCCGTAGGAGTAGAGCGTCTCGTCTTGCGCGTCGTGCATCAGGTAGATGGCGAAGTGCGTGACCCCGAGCGCCGCCAGCTCCTCGAGTCGCTCGCGGTGGCGCTCCGGCGGTCCCACGATGCAGAAGCGGTCGACGATGTCGTCGGGGACGAACTCGGTGTCCGGGTTGCCTGCCCTGCCGTGGTGCCGATAGTCGTACCCCTCGCGCTCCTCGATGTAGGCGGTCAGCGCCTCGGGCACCGCGACCGATCCCTGGCCGTAGCGGGCAACGAGGTCCGCGACGTGGTTCCCGACCATGCCGCCGAACCAGCGCACCTGGTCACGCTGGTGGCCGACATCGTCGCCGACGTAGGCCGGAGCCGCCGCGCACACGGCGATCGTGGCAGGGTCGCGTCCCGCGGCCTCTGCAGCCTGGCGTACCTCGCCGACTGCCCACCGGATGACGAAGGGGTCTGCGATCTGGAGGATGACGCCGTCGGCCTCCCGTGCAGCGACGCCGAGGGCCTTCGGCCCGTACGCGGCAACCCACACGGGGAGCGACCCGTCGCGGACCCAGGGGAAGCGCACCGTCGTGCCGTGCAGCTCGACCTCCCTCCCCTCGGCCAGCCCGCGGATCGTCCGCACCGCCACCGCCAGGTCCGAGAGGGAGGTGGGGCGCTCGCCAATCACCCTGACCGCGGAGTCCCCGCGGCCGATCCCGCAGATGGTCCGGTTCCCGTACATGTCGTTCAGCGTGGCGAACGACGATGCGGTCACCGACAGGTCGCGCGACCTGGGGTTCGTCACCATGGTGCCGACCGTGATCCGATCGGTCTCCTCCAGGATCCGTGAGTAGATGACGAACGGTTCCTGCCAGAGCACCGGCGAATCGAACGTCCACACCGAAGCGAACCCGAGGCTCTCGGCGCGCTGAGCGAGCTCGACCAGGCGGGTGAACGGCGGGTCCGTCTGGAGCACGAGACCGAGCTTCATCGTGCCTCCGACGCCGTTCGGGGCGCAGGGATCGGGAAGTCGAGCCCCGAGAGCGGGGTGCGTGCCATGAACTCGCCGTGGCCCGGGGTGCCGACGTACGCGCCGTCCTCGATCACGATCTGGCCGCGCGACATCACGGTCCGCACTCCTCCGGTCACCTCCATCCCTTCGTAGGCTGAGTAGTCGACGGCCATGTGGTGCGAGGCTGCTCCGAGCGCGTGGTGCTCGGAGGCGTCGTAGACGACGATGTCCGCGTCGGAGCCGGGGAGGAGCGAGCCCTTCTTCGGGTAGAGGCCGAACAGGCGAGCGGGGGTGGTCGAGGTGATCTCGACCCAGCGCTCCTTCGTCAGACGTCCCGCTCGCACCCCCTGGAACACGAGGTCCATACGGTGCTCGATGCCGGGGATCCCGTTCGGGATCTTCGAGAAGTCGCCGCGTCCGAGCTCCTTCTGGTCCTTCATGCAGAACGGGCAGTGGTCGGTCGCGACCACCGAGAGATGGTCGGTAGCGAGTCCTCGCCACAGCGCGTCATGGTGGCGGCGGGCTCGGATCGGTGGCGAGCAGACGTACTTCGCGCCTTCGAGGCCCGGCCCGTCCATGAGGGACTCGTCCAAGAAGAGGTACTGGGGACAGGTCTCGGCGAAAACCGCCCGCCCGGCGTCGCGCGCCGCGGTCACCTCGGTGAGCGCCTCGGTCGCCGAGAGGTGGACGATGTAGAGCGGGCAGCCAGCCACTTGGGCCAGGACGATCGCCCGATGCGTAGCCTCACCTTCGAGCTCAGGAGGTCGGGTGTCGCCGTGGCCCCTGGGCGCTCCGAGACCCCTCTCGAGCGCCTGGGCGACGAGGACGTCGATCGCTATCCCGTTCTCGGCGTGCATCATCACGGTCGCCCCGCTCTCGGCGGCGACCTGCATGGTGCGCAGGATCCGGCCATCGTCGGAGTAGAAGACACCGGGATAGGCCATGAAGAGCTTGAAGCTGGTGATGCCGTCGGCAACGAGGCCGTCCACCTCCTTCAGAGCCGCCTCGGAGGCGTCGGAGAGGATCAGGTGGAAGCCGTAGTCGACAGCGCACTGTCCGCTGGCCTTCTCCATCCACGTCTCGAGACCCTGTCTCGGGCTGCCACCGCGGGGCTGGATGGCGAAGTCGACGATCGCGGTAGTCCCGCCGTACGCCGCCGCGCGGGTGCCGGTGGCAAAGGTGTCCGAAGAGAACGAGCCTCCGAAGGGCATCTCGAGGTGGGTGTGGACGTCGATCCCTCCGGGCACGACGAGCATGCCGGTCGCGTCGATCCGACGCAGGTCGGAGGCATCTCCCACAGGGCTGGAGCCGGGCGCTACCAGAGCAGCGATCCTCTCGCCGTCTACCAGCACGTCAGCTCGCACGCTGCCCGAGGCGGTAACGACCGTGCCGCCTTCGACGAGTGAGCGGCTCATCGCGCTGTCACGGCGCGACCAGGGGGCCGTAGGCGTCGGGGCGTCGGTCGCGGTAGAAGGCCCAGAGCTGGCGCACCTCTTCCAAGACGTCCATGTCGAGGTCGCGCACGACCACCTCGTCGTCGGTGTCCGAAGCTGCGTCGCCCACGAGCTGGCCCCTCGGGTCGACGAAGTACGTGCCGCCGTAGAAGTGGTCGTCGCCCAGCGGCTCGACGCCCACCCTGTTGATCGCGCCCACGAAGTACTCGT
>JBOGGB010000189.1:0-3804 GCA_050743605.1 Acidimicrobiales bacterium | reverse complement strand
CCGGGCAGCGTGCCGTCTCGGCAGTCGTCCCGAAACGTGGCGTCCCAGCTCCGCACCTGGATCATGGGCCCCCTTTCGGTGTCGACGCGTGCGCCCTGCTACGTACTAGCACACGCGGCGCGCGGCCGCCGCTCCTGGAAGTACGGCCCCCATCCGGGAGCGTCGCCGTGGGACGACCGGTACGCTCATCGTGGCACGCAGTAGAAGGGCAGGCGACGAGATGGGGCTCGGAGAGCGGGGCGGGAGCGGCGCGAGGCGACCCCTCGACGTGGTGGCCGAAGCCGACCGGCTCGAAGCGGAAGCGGCGGCCGCCCTCGAGAGGCAGGTGGAGCGAACGGCCGTCAAGTCCGTCCTCTACGTCTCCGGTGAGGTCGACCCGCGTGACGGGGTGCCGATGCCCGTCGGGCGTCGGCTCCTCATCGAAGAAGACCCGCGCCTCGCCGTCATGCCCGCAGCCCCGACGCTCGCCGACTTCTTCGCGTTGCGCTTCGGCCCGCCCTCGCACCTGCTTCAGAGCGCCCGGCGGGCGCAGCGGGCGGGCTGCGACGAGAGGGTCGTGGTCGCCTGCCTCCTCCACGACATCGCCGTGATCGGCTTCATCCGCGCCGACCACGGCTTCTGGGCGGCCCAGCTTCTCGAGCCCTACGTCGATCCCGAGGTCGCCTGGGCGATCCGGATGCACCAGGTGCTCCGCTTCTTCCCCGACGAAGAGGCCGGCTACGAGTACCCCCAGATGTACGTCGATTTCTTCGGCGAGGACTTCGAGCCGCCCCGCTGGCTGGTCGCGGAGCACGAGCGGGCGCGTAGGCACCGCTGGTACATGACCGCCCGCCAGATCACCTTGAACGACGAGTACTCCTTCGACCCGGGCGCCGTCGTCTCGCTCGAAGAGTTCAGCGACGTCATCGGCCGCAACTTCCGCCAGCCCGAAGAAGGTCTGGGCTACGACGGCAGCCCGTCCGCCCACATGTGGCGGACGATCATCGCGCCCACCCGCTGCCTGTAGCGCCGAGCGTTCAGCTGTCCGCGCGGTACAGCTCGAGGAGCTCGTCCACGCCGCGGACGACGAGGTGGGGGCGTCTGCGAGCGTCCAGGTGGTCGAAGGAGCCCGCGTGCCCCGTGCCGGAGCTGACCGCCACCGCGAAGGCGCCGCCCTTCAGCGCCATCGGCACCTCGAGCTCGGGATCGTCCCCCACCACGGCGAGCTCTGCGGGCCGCACGCCGAGCCGGTGGAGGGCGGTGCGCAGCGCCTTCTGAGAGGGCTTGCCGACGATGGTGGGCCGGACTCCGGTCAGGTCCTTCACGACCGCGCAGATCGCCCGGGAGGTGCCGATCGCCCGGCCCTCGGCGCTGGCGAAGAAGAGCGACTGGCTGGCGCTGTAGAAGGCGGCGCCGTCCCACACCGCGTGCGCCGCCGCCTCGAGGTGGTCCATGCCGAACTCGCGAAACCAGCCCACCAGCACCGCGTCGACCTCCGGGCGGCCCTCGGGAGGGAGCACCTCGATCCCCGCGTCGACGAGCGGGCCGTAGACGCCCTCCCCGCCGAGGACCATCACCCGCCGGTGCCCGGCCGCGACGCACACCTCTGCGGCCGCAGAGGCCGGGGTGAGCACCGCGTCGTCCTCGAGGTCGAAGCCGATGCCCCGTAGCACGGCGGCCTGCGCGGCTGGCGGCCGTGCCGTGCCGTTCGTGAGGACGCCCACGCGGGCGCCTCCTCGGTGGAGGACGTCGACCAGCTCGACGGCGCCGGGCAGCGGCACGAGCCCGTGGTTGCGACGGTCCCCGAGGACGAGCGTGCCGTCCAGGTCGAGGAGGAAGGCGCGGAGCTCGGAGAGGCGCGCGACGGCAGCGGGGTCATGGACGGCGCCGAGGTCGTGGCCGGGGTCGCCGCCGGGGTCCCCGGTCGAGCCGGATCCCGAGCCGGTGGCCGGGTCAGACCGCACGAGCCTCCTCGGCGTCGCCGTCCGCGTGCCGGCACAGGCGCAGCCGCAGCCCGGGCCGCTCCACGCTGAGCTCGGAGACACCCGGCCGGCGGCCCAGCTCCTCCAAGAGCCCGAGGACCGGGCGCAGTGCCGGGTTGTAGTGCCGGCGGGCGGGGCCGGCAGCCCGCATGGCGTCGACCTGGTCCCCCGGCATCGTGGCTCGCAGGATGAGCTCCTCGTCGCCGACCCCCGGGAACCGGCGGCGGAGCTCGGCGACCGTCGGGGGCGGCGGCTCCGCCTCGAGCTCTCTCGCCCGGGGGCGCGCGAGGATCCTGTCCTCGACATCGGGGTCGACCGGCGACGTGGGGCGGCCGAAGCGGGCGAGCACGTAGCGGATGACCTCGTCGGGCACGGTGTCGTAGCGCTCAGCGCCTAAGACGTTGTAGAGCGCCTGGGTGCAGACCATCTGGGGGAACGGCGTCACCATGATCGGGTAGCCGAGCTCGGCGCGGACACGCGGGACCTCGCTGATGACGTCGTCGAAGCGGTCCTCGAGGCCGAGCTCGCGCAGCTGGCGACGGGTCGTCGTGAGGACGCCGCCGGCGACCTGGTGGCGGAGGAACGCCGCGTCGTAGTCCTGGGGCGTGCCGACCGGCAGCCCCTCGGCCGCGGCGAGGTCCCGGAAGTACCCGGCGACCAGGGCCAGCGCCCGGTCGTCGACGTCAACGGTGTGGCCGAGCTCGCGCAGGTTCGCCACGACCCGCTGGGCGTCCGGCAGCGACGACCCGTTCGAAAGGGGGCCGGGCGCGACGTGCAGGACGTCGACGCCCATGTCGGGAGCCTTCGGGTAGGTGATCGGGGAAAGCCCGATGGTGCAGTGCGAGTGGAGCTCGAGGGGCTTGCCGGCCAGGGCGGCCTTCACGGCGGGCAGGAGCGTCCGGGCGCGCTCGGGATCGAGCATCCCCGTGGGGTCCTTCACGTAGGCGCGGTCGAAGTGCGGGTCCCCGGCGATCATCCTCGCGATGGCGACGTAGAAGGCGTCGTCGTGCACCGGGCTGAGCGTGAACGTGAGCGCACCCATGACCTCCGGCGCGCCGGCGCGCTTGACCATGGCAGCTGACCGCCGCATCGCGTCGAGGTCGTGCATCGGGTCGAGCACGATGAAGCGAGAGATGCCCGCCATCACGAGACGGTCGTAGACGAGCTGCATCAGCTCCTGGCTCGCCTCTTCCCAGGAGATGAAGCGGAACCCGGTCCCGATGAACTGCAGGTGGGTCGTCGGCGCGGCCGCCCGCGTGAGTCGGATCCGCTCCCAGGGGTCCTCGGAGTGCGTGCGGACGGCGATCCCCATGAACGTGCTCGAGATGTAGTCGAGGGCATGGAACCCGACGCGCTCGAGGAGAGGCGCCGCCTGCAGGATCTGGGGGGTCCGCAGCCCCGTGGCGCTCCACAGGCATTGATTGCCGTCCCGGATGGACACGTCGACCAGGCGGACCTCAGCCACGGGTGGCTCCCTCCGCACTCTCGAGCACGCGTCCCAGCCAGCCGGTGTCCACCCCTCCCGCGCGCAGCTCCGGGTGGGCGACGAGTCGGCGGTGCAGCGGGATCGTCGTGGGAACCCCCTCCACGCAGAAGCGGTCGAGGGCACCCGCGAGGCGCTCGAGCGCGGCGGGGCGGTCGGGTCCCCACACGATGAGCTTGGCCACCAGCGAGTCATAGTACGGCGGGACCTTGGACCCGGTCTGAACGGCCGCGTCCACCCTGAGGCCGTCACCTGCGGGCAGCCGCACGGCCGTCACGGTGCCGGGCCCTGGGGCGAAGTCCCGGTCGGGGTCTTCGGCGTTGATCCGGCACTCGACGGCATGACCGCGGAGGGCGACAT
>JBOGGB010000188.1:0-9844 GCA_050743605.1 Acidimicrobiales bacterium | reverse complement strand
CGGTGTGCCTGCACAAGCCGACCGTCTACATCGACCTGTCGGGCTGGTCGCCCAAGTACTTCCCGCCGAACCTTGTCCAGTACGCGAACACCCTGCTTCGTCACAAGATGCTGTTCGGGTCCGACTTTCCTGTGCTCACCCCGGACCGCTGGCTGGCCGATTTCGAGAAGACGGACATCCGCGAGGAGGTCCGTCCGCTCATCTTGAAGGAGAACGCGGCAGCCCTGTTCAAGCTGGGGAACCGCGCCGCGCCGTCAGCCTGACGCGCCGCGGGCCACGCACACTTCGTAGCGCTCCGGGGTAGCCCGGTACCCCCGAGCGGGGGCCGTTCCCGGTGGAGGGTCGCACGGCCTCGGCCCCCTTGTACGTCTTGCGCATTCCTTCCTTCGGGGCTGCTTCGCGCCGCTTCCGGCTGTACGGGTGCGAGCTTCTTCGACAACATTTACATTACGAAGTTGACAAATGCGTTTCAACTGAGCATCCTTACGGTAAAGACGTGCGGTAAAGGCATGCGGTAAAGGCATGCGGTGAAGACATGGGCAGCAGCCAGGGAAGGAGGCGGAGCATGTTCGATCGAGGTTGGCGGATGCTCAGGCCGGCAGTCCTCGTCGCGGCATCGCTCGGGCTGGTGCTCGGCGTGCTCGGCGCCGGCGCCGGGATCGCCGCGGGCAAGCAGAAGGCGCACTTCCAGTCCGTCTACAAGTACCAGCGCTACGTCGGTGGCCACGGCAAGGCAAAAAGCGACCGATCGCCCATCACGATCGGCGTCGTGAACCAGCAGACAGCGACGGCCGCCCCTGCTCCGGAATGGACGACAGGGGTGAAGGTGGGCGTGGACTATGTGAACCAGCACACCCACGGCGTGGACGGGCACCCGCTGAAGGCGGTGTACTGCGCGATCCCGACAACAGTGGGCGCCGCCAAGAAGTGCGGGGAGGAGTTCGCCAACGACTCGAAGATTTCCGCGGTCCTGGTCGGCGCTGTCGACGTCGGGAACACAGCCTTCGAGCGCGCGCTCGATCCGGCGAAGAAGCCGCAGTTCTTCGGAGTGTCCTTGAGCACGGTCGACGAGCACGACCCCTACGGTTTCATCCTCTACAACACAAGCACGGAGGTCGAGGCTCCCATGGCGACCGTCGCCGCCAGGCAGCTCCACGTGAAGAGCGTCTCGCTCGTCTATCCCTCCAACATCCCTGGCAACGTGTACCAGGCCAGGGTCGTGTACGACGCGCTCCAGCACGAGGGCGTGAAGCACATCTTCAAGGTCGGCTTCACATCGGCCGACACGGATTACGCCGAGCCTTTCGAGGCTGCGCGCGCGGGGCACACCACACTGCTGATCCTGGTCAACAGCGGCGGCCCGGCTTGCTCGGACACCTATCTGACGCTGAAGTCGCTCGGCATCGCCGACAAGACGAAGGTGCTCGTGAACGTGCCGTGCGACACGCCGACAGTTGCAAAGGCCGACGGGGGCCGGCTGCCGCACGGCTGGTTCTACCTCACCGCCAATCCGTTGCCAGGGTCCAAGACAAAGGCCGTCACAGCCGCAGAGAAGGTCTTCAAGGGGTACGGAAAGGGCCCGCTCGGGTTCGACGCCTGGAGCGCCGACGCCTTCGGCCAGGTGCTGACGGTGGCCAAGCTCGACACCCAGCTCCTGAAGGCTCACGAGAGGATCACGCCGAAGTCGGTGTTCAAGAAGGCGAGGGCGTTCAAAGGCCCGATCGTCCAGGGAGCCCCGCACCTTGCCTGCGGGCACTTCAAGGGCACGCCGGCCACGTGCAACGACCTGGACCGCTTCTTCAAGAACACCGCACCGACAGTGATGGAGCCGATCGGCACATGGATCGGTCCCCCCAAGGGGTTCAAGCCACCACTGTCGTAGCGGCGGAGCCGCCCCTGTCATCGCGTCGGGAGCCACTCCTGACGCGGCGCCGGGGGGCCCGTCCCTGACAGAGGGGCGGGAGGCGCAACCGACAGCGCGGCGAGCCGCCGAACCGGCATCGGGGGGCGGCGGCTCGCCGGGCGGCTCAGTCCCGGAGGCGCGGGATGACGAGCGTGGAGTCGTGCTCGCCACCGGTGTGGATCCGGTGGAGGCCGACGTTCAGGGTCTCGGCGTGCACGGGATGGGTCAGCGGTCGTGGGTAGCGGTGGACGTCCTTCCCTTGGACGACGACGCGGAGGGTCTCTGTGGGCTCGAAGCGGGTCCCCGAGGGGAGGATCTCGACGTCGACGGGGAACACGGTCCCTGGAGGGATCTTCTGCTCACGGCGGTGGGCGAGGACCGGGTGGTGCGCCGTCGAGCGCCGCCGATCGAGCTCGCGGTGCGACGCGCGCAGCCATCCGAGAGCGACCGGTCCGTCGTCGAAGACGGCGTAGTAGTTGAAGCCGACGAGGTCGCCGTAGCGGTCGAGCTTCTGGAGCGCCACGAAGAGGTCGAGGTCGTCCGCGTCGGCCGAGGACAGCCAGAGGTGGAGGCGGGCGCCGCCGACGAGATCGGTCGCCTCCTCGATGCGCCAGTCGAAGGTGGCCCGGCTCCTTGCCCGTCCCAGCTGCTCGGCGTCGTAGTCGACGGTCGCCGGGGCCGCAGGCTCTTGGGCGAGGAGGCTCCCGGTCGCGGCGTCGAGGTGGCGCACGAGGAGCTCGGTGCCGGGCAGCGGCCAGGCGGCGGCCGTGCTTCGGACGGACGTGTGCGCGTCGACGCGGACGTCGAAGCGGACGGTCGGCCAGTTCGGGACGTCGTTGTCGACGTCCTTCAAGAAGTGGTCGAAGAAGGCGAGCTGGCTGGCCTGGCCCTCGGGTGAGTAGTAGTAGCCCCACTTCTTGCCGCCGTGGACGCAGAGCCACTTGTCCGCGGATGCGATCCGCGTGAAGCCCTCGAGAGTGCCGCGGGTATGGAGCCCCTGGTCGGAGTAGCTGGCGACGACGTAGGCCGGCACGACGATCTGCTCGAGCGGGGGCGCCTTGGAGGCCCAGAAGTCGTCAAAGAGGGGATGCTCGGCCGTCTCGGTCACGAGGTCCTCCGCGAGGTGGGTCCCGTAGGCCCACCGCCGGGCGATGTAGGGCCAGAAGGAGGTCTCAGGGATGCCACCGTGGCGGACGACCTCGCGGTAGGTGTCGCTCCACCCCTCCCAGGGGTTGATGGCGGCGAGGTGCGGCGGGTTCGTGGCCGCGATGTTCCACTGAGAGGTCGTGAGGTACGAGACGCCCGAGAGACCAACCCTCCCGGTGCTCCACGGCTGGGTGCCGGCCCACTCGACGAGGTCGTAGCCGAAGTCGGCCTCCTCGGGTGAGATGAACGTCGCGTCCCCTCCGCTGTACCAGGTACCCGGTGCGTCGACGTTCACGACGGCGTAGCCGTGCTCGACCCAGAAGACGGGGTCGGGTGATTCGAAGCCGGTGTACGCCGAGAGCTGGCCCGGCGCGACGCCGCCGTCGGGATAGAGCCGGGTGACGGGCAGGTCGCCGTGCTTGCCGTAGGGGCCCCAGGCCACGAGCGGAGGCGCGGGTTGCTCGTCGGCGGGTCGGAAGACGTCGGCGTAGACGACCACGCCGTCGCGTAGCGGCACCGCCACGTCGCGCTCGACGAGCAGGGTGCCCACGATCTCCCGCCGGTACGAAGGCGGCATGGCGCCACGTGCCTCGGGAGGGCCGGTCGGCGTAGCGAAGCGATAGGCGAACGCTCGTCCCGTGTGTCCTCGTCCTCGTCCGCCGCGCTCGTCTGGGGTCATCGCGGCTCGACGCTAAACCTTTCTGAGGACCGAGCTGGCCGCACCCCCGGTCCCGGCGCGGCGGCGGACAATAGGCTCCCGCCCATGAACCGATTCGAGAAGGCCGTTCACGATTGCATGCTGC
Source organism: Acidimicrobiales bacterium (assembly GCA_050743605.1). Classification (GTDB taxonomy): domain Bacteria; phylum Actinomycetota; class Acidimicrobiia; order Acidimicrobiales; family RAAP-2; genus JAJYVT01. Next base: position 5,992 of record JBOGGB010000188.1, on the reverse strand, counting down.
CCACCGCAGCGCTGCTGGAGCAGACGACCAAGCCCCTGCACCGCGCGATGCTGCTGAACTTCTGGCGCCACGTCCACCTCGAAGGCGCCGGCCGGTTCGAGACGATCGTCGCTCCCGACATGATGGTCGAGCACCCCGTCTACCGGGTCAGCTGGGGCGCGAACCCTGCGGTCGTCTCCGGGACCGACGGCGTGCTCGCGTTCTACCGCAGCGTCGGGGAGGCAGTGCTGTGGAACTCCGACGACGCCATCGCCGTCGCAGACTGGGGCATCGCGGACGAGCTGACCTTCCATCAGCTCGCACGGGGCTCGGATCTGCGTGCGCTGGGCTACGAGGTCGATCACGGCGACCGCATCTACCACGTGTCCAGCCGCCAGGCGTTCGTCTGGCCCTACGACGAGCGCGCCCGGCTCCGGGGGGAGAATCTCTACGAGGACAAGACCAGCCTCCAGTTGGAGGAGGTCGACCCGGCCGAGGCGATCACGGCCGGACGGGTCCGTGAGCTCCACGAGGAGCTCCTTGCCGAGCTCGACGCCGAGCGCGGCGAAAGCTACTGGCTCCTCGAGCGCTGCTGACGGCACGCTAGCGTAGGTAGCTGGACGATCGACCGGGGGTGATGGCCGTGACCACGGACCGGGAGCCGCAGGGCGTGCGGTGCATGCTCATGCGGGGCGGCACGTCCAAGGGCGCGTACTTCCTCGCCGAGGACCTGCCTGCCGACCCCGCCGCTCGGGACGACCTGCTGCTGCGCGTCATGGGGACGCCCGATCCGCGCCAGATCGACGGCGTGGGCGGCGCGCACCCACTCACGAGCAAGGTGGCCGTCGTGGGGCCCTCCGACGTTCCGGACATGGACGTCGACTACCTCTTCCTCCAAGTCGGTGTGGACCGGGCGTTCGTGACCGACCAGCAGAACTGCGGCAACCTCCTCGCCGGCGTGGGACCATTCGCGTTGGAGCGGGGGATCTTGGCCGCGTCGGGGACCGAGGCGTCGGTGCGGATCCGCCTCCTGAACACCGGCGGCGGCACCGCGGTCGCCACGTTCCCCGTCGAAGACGGGCATCCCGTCTACCGGGGCCGGCGGGCGATCGCGGGGGTGCCGGGGACGGCGGCGGAGATCCGGCTCGACTTCGAGGGGACCGCGGGGTCCACCTGCGGGCGGCTCTTGCCCACCGGATCGGTGGTCGACCGGCTCGCCGGGCTGGAGGTGACCTGCGTCGACAACGGCATGCCGGTCGTGGTGGTGCGGGCGGCCGACCTCGGGGTCACCGGCCACGAGACGGTGGCGGAGCTCGAGGGCGACCCCGACCTGCGTGCGACGGTGGAGAAGCTGCGGCTCGAGGCGGGTGTCGCCATGGGCCTGGGCGACGTCGGCCCGGCCACCATCCCGAAGATGACCCTCGTCTCTCCGCCGGCGACAGGCGGGACCCTCTGCACGCGCAGCTTCATCCCCCACCGGGTGCACGACGCAATCGGCGTGCTGGCCGCCGTCTCGGTCGCCACCGCCGCGCTGCTCCCGGGGACGCCGGCTGCCGAGGTCGCCGACTGGGCGGACCGGGGTCCCACGGTCGTCGTGGAGCACCCCACGGGGACCTTCGACGCGGTGGTCGAGCTGGACCGCAGCGGGCCAGAGGTGGTCGTGACCCGCGCCGGGATCGTCCGCACGGCGCGCAAGCTGTTCGACGGCGAGGTCTTTCCCCGCCCCGACGACGGGTGAGCCTGCCCGCCGCGGCGGCGGCGGCGGCGGAGGGGGGTTGCCCCGGGCTGCAGATCGCGGTGCTCGGGCTCAGAGAGGCGGGCTCGGAGATCGCGTCCGATCTCGTCGCTGCCGGAGCACAGGTCCGGGGCTACGACCCGCGGCCTGACCGGTCGGCCCCCCAGGGCGCCCGCGACTGCCGGCAGCGGCTCCCGGAACGGTCTGGGCCGACCTGAACACGGCGGCGCCCGCGCGGAAGCGGCGCCTCGCGGAGATCGCGGCGTCGTCCGACGTCGTCCTGGTGAACGTGGCGCTCATGTCGACCGTCCCAAGGCGGGGAGTGCGCATGCCCATGCTCGAGTCCGGGCCGGGGGCGGCGCGATGGGCCGAGCTGGTCGGCGCCCTCGGCACGGAGGTGTCGGTGGTCGAGGGGCCGCCGGGAGCCGCGGCGGAGCGCAAGCTCCTGCGCAGCGTGTTCTACAAGGGGATGGGTGCCGCGGTGGTCGAGGCGCTCGCCGCCGCCGGGCTGCCGGCCTGGAGGAATGGATGCGCGCGCATCTCGAGCAGGAGCTCGCCGCTGCCGGCGCCGCGCTGGTCGACCGTCTGGAGCACGGGAGCATCCGCCACGCGCGCCGTCGGGCCGCGGAGATGGCGGCTGCAGGAGCGCTTCTCTGCGAGCTCGGCGTGCCGGCCCTCGTGACGTCGGCGAGCGAGCAGTGGCTGCGCATCCTCGAGCGCTCAGGAGGCGTGGGACCGAGCGTTTGAGGGCCGCGCCGCGCATCGACGCGCGGCCCACGCGGCATAGGCACGTCCTGCGAGGTAGAAGACCGCCCCAAGCACGCCGACGAAGAACCCGATCGGCCATGTGGTGACGTACGACACGGCGATGGCGATCCACACGGTGGCCAACGCGAAGGACACCGCGAGGAGCACGGCCAGGAGCGGTCTCGTGGTGAGGGAGCGCCCCGCGGCCGGTGGGCCGATCATCAGGCTGAACATCAAGAGCGCTCCCACTACCGGCACGCTCATGGTCGTCACCACGGCGACGATCGTCAAGAACACGAGCTCGATCCGATGGGTGCGCACGCCGCGCGCCTCGGCGAGCTCCGGCATGATCGAGGTGAGCAGGAGGAGCCGCCCGAAGAGCGCGACGGACCCCACGGCGAGCGCGCCGAGCACGACCGTCGGTACGAGCTCGCTGCTCGAGATGCCCAACACCTCTCCGAAGAGGAGGGAGTACGCCTCGGAGGAGTACTCGGTGCTGAAGCTCAGGAACAGCGCGCCCAGCGCGAGCATGACCACCACGGCCAGGGCCGTCGCGACGTCGCGCCGTCCTCGGGTGGAGAGGTAGCCGATGCCCAGCGCGCCGGCGAGGGCGAACACGAGGAGCCCGCCGAGGGAGCTGGCTCCGACCAGGTTGGCGCCGGCGGCTCCGGCGAACGCGGCGTTCGGCACCGCGTGTGCGGTGAACGAGGCGCCGCGCAGGACCACGAAGAACCCGACGACGCCGGCGACGATCGCGACGACCGTGGCGACGATCCAGGTGTTGGCCATGAAGCCGGCGAACATCTCACGCCGCCCGTGAAGCGCGGCGGCGAAGCCACCGGATCGAGTCGACCATCAGGTACGAGAAGAAGATGACCGCCACGATGCAGAAGCTGACCGGCCATCCGTGGCTGGCCGGCGGCCAGTCGTAGCTGTCGTAGGAGAGCAGGCAGCCCACCCACGTGGTCGCCACGCCGATCGCGGCGGCTGCGACGGTGGCGGTGCCGGGCCGTTTCGTCATCTGCAGCGCGGTCGCGGCCGGACCGATGAGGAGCGCGGTGGAAAGGATCGCCCCGATCGTGATCGCCGCCAGGGCGACGGTGACGGCCATGGCGAGGAGGAAGGCCGTGCCGGTGATGCGCACGGGCACGCCCCGCGCGGAGGCGACCTCGTCGCCGACCGAGCTCAGGAGCAGCGGGCGATAGAGGAGCAGCACGAGCGCCAGCGCGCCGAGCGCGCACGCGACGACGGCCGGCACGGTGGAGGTACTGATCGCGAAGAGCGAGCCGAAGAGCACGGTGATCGCCGCGCCCGAGGTGTCGTGGACGGTCGTGTCGAAGTACAAGAAGAGCGCGGAGACCCCCAGGCCTGCCCCGAGCACCACGCCGGTGGCGACGTCCCGGCCGCGGACTCGCCGCACCCCGATCGCCTCCATGCAACCGGCGGCAGCGAGGCTCATCCCGAGGAACCCGAGGAGCGGGCTCGCGTTCAGGAGGAACGCGCCGGCGCCGCCGGTCGCGCTGATGTCGCCGAACGAGTGGCCGGCGAAGGACTGGCCTCTTAGGACCGTGAACACCCCCACCACGCCGGAGACCGCCGCGACCGCGCCTCCGACGACGAGGGCGACCTGTACCGGCTGGCTCTGGAAGAAGCCGGGCTCGATGAGGTGAGACCAGACGCCGCCCACCTCAACCCGTTCCGGGGTCGTCGATCGAATCGGCCAGCTTTCCGAGCTCGGGGCTCAGGCCGGGGCTGGCGACGACCAGGATCCGGCCGTGGAGGCGGATGACGTCGACGTGGTGCCCGTAGAGCTGGCTCAGCACCTCGGTCGTCACGACCTCCTCGGTGGTCCCGCTGGCCACGTGGCCCTGCGCGACGTAGGCGACCCGGTCGACGACCGGGAGCAGCGGGTTCAAGTCGTGCGCCGAGACCAGGACGGCGAGGCCCTGGGACTTCGCGATGCGAGCGACGAGGCCCACCACCTCCTGCTCGCTGCGGAGGTCCAGGTTGGCGAGGGGCTCGTCGAGCAATAGCAGCTTCGGCCTGCTGACGAGCGCGTGCGCGATCATCACGCGTTGCTGCTCGCCGCCGGAGAGGCTCCCGACCCTCATGTCGGCAAAGCCCGTCGCGCCGACGGCGTGGAGCATCTCGTCGACCAGCTCACGCCGCCGCCGGGACGGGAGCGAGACGCCGAGCCGGTGCCCGTCGAGCCCCAGGGCCACGAGGTCGCGGGACCGCAGGGGCATGTCGGGATCGAGCGTGATCTTCTGCGGCACGTAGCCCACCGACCGGTTCCGGCGGGGACGGGGTGCGCCACCGAGCAGCACCCTTCCCGAGGTGGGGGCGAGGAGCCCCAGGACGACCCGGAAGATCGTGGTCTTCCCCGCGCCGTTGGAGCCGATGAGGCCGACGAGCTCGCCGGGACCGACTGCGAACCTCACGTCCTGAAGGATCTCCCTTCCTGCCATCCAGGCCCCGACGCCGTCGAGCTCGAGGACGGGCTCGTCGCCCGCCGCGTCCGGGCGCGCGTGCGCGCCCATGACGTCGGCGCTCCTCCCCGAACCGGTGTGCACGGCATCCGCGCGCATCGCGTCTGCGCTCACAGCCTGGGCGACGACGTGCCGTGGGCGAGGGCGTCGTACAGGGCGTCGGCCTCAGCCAGCATCCAGGTCTGGTAGTGGTACCCGGGGGTGGGCATCGTCTCGTAGACGCCGACGACCGGGATCCCCTTCCGTTGCGCCAGCTTCAAGAAGCCCTCGGTCACCGAGCTGGTGACCTGCTGGTTGTAGACGAACGCCTTGACCTTCTTCCCCGTCAACAATGCATCCTGGAGGGAAACCGCCTGTGGCGAAGGGTCGACTGTGTTCATGATGTCGGCCTGCAAGGTCCACGGCGTCATGTTGTCGATGCCTGCCGCCTCCAAGAGGTAGTCGGCCACCGGCTCGGTCGTGGCCACCGTGGCGTGCAGGAAGGCCGCATGGACCTTCGCGATCTCTTGGTCGTATGGCGTCAGCGAGGCGTCGAAGACCCGCAGGTTCTCCTGGAAGTACGCCGCATGCGCAGGCTGGAGGTTCGTGAGGTACTTCGCGACGGCCTTGGCCACCGCAGGCATGGTGGTCGGCTCGTACCACAGGTGGGGGTTCGAGGTCGTGCTCGGCAGGCCCAAGAGATGCTGGACGTCGACCACCTTGCGCGACGAGCTCGGTGACGCGTCCTCGATCCTTGTCATGAAGGAGTCGTAGCCGACGCCGTTCTGGACGACGAGCCGGGCAGCGCTCACCGCCCGGGAGACCCGCGCGCTGGATTCGAAGGTGTGGGGATCGGTGTCGGGGTCGCTGATGATCGCCGTCACCTTCACGTACGGGCCGCCGATCTGGGAGATGACGTCGGCATACTCGTTCTCGGCGCCGACCGCCGAGACGGTGGTCTGCCTCCCGTTCGTGGTGGCGCCGGCGAGCGAAGTGGTGGATGCGGCGACGGTGGTGGCCGCCGCGAGGAGGGCAGCGCCGGCCGGGGCCACGACGGCCGCGA
>JBOGGB010000187.1:0-4296 GCA_050743605.1 Acidimicrobiales bacterium | reverse complement strand
CCGTGTCGATCGTCGTCGTCTTGCCGGCGCCGTTCGGCCCGAGGAGGGCCACGGTCTCGCCGGGGGCGATCGAAAAGTCGATCCCTCTGACCGCTTCGACCGAACCGTAGGACTTGACCAGACCGGTCGCCTTGACCCCAGCCATGTCCACATCAACGCTCATAACGCCATCGTGATCGTTGCCGGCGGTACGCGGTAGTGAGATCGCTCACAACTTTGCGCTGACATCTGACGGATCGATGGCTATGACATTTGTCACATCGCGGTCGGCCGGAACTGGATGTCGCCCGCCGAGGGCACCGTTCAGCTGGTAGCGCCGCTCAGGCCAGACGGCGGTGGTCCGGCGCATGCGGAATGACGGGAGGCTGCGCACCAATGCCACGATCCGTGCCGTAGGGGGTCCATCCAGCCACACCTGAAGCGCGCTCGGTGGCGTCGGTCGGGCCGATCGAATGCCCACTGCCAACTCCAGCGACAGATTGTTCGCTCGGGAGCGGTGCCGTCGGCGTCGCCAGGTACCCGCGTGCCGATCCGATCGACGGCTCGGGGCGCGGCTTCTCCGACCAAAGTCGCGACAGATCGCGCGCTCGTCGGCGATGCCTGCCACCAACCGATGCTTCAGATTGAGTGAGGTGCAGTGCTCGCGGCAGTGAGCACGTGGCCCTGTTGCACGAGCAGAGTGTCCCACCGAGCCGGCAGCGAGGATTGAGCTGGACGCGACGGTCCACCACTCCGGAGGGGGAACCCGTCAGCGTTTGGGCGCGTGCCCGAGCCAGGCCTGACTCCATCCTGCCCGGATTCTTGGTCTTCCTCTGGGCAGAGGTCAGGATATCCGGGTGGGTTTTTACCAGGAGCAGGTTCTTCCGCGTTTTATCAACGTTGCGATCGGAGGTCGAGACTTCGCTCGCATTCGCCAGCGCGTCGCGGCCGATCTAGCCGGCGAGGTACTCGAGGTCGGGTTCGGCTCGGGCCTCAACGTTCCCCACTATCCCCCGGCGGTGAGGCGCGTCCAAGCCGTGGACCCGGCCACGGTCGGCAGGAAGCTCGCTGCCGAGCGCGTGGCCTCAAGCCCTGTGCTCGTCGAGTACGTTGGGGCGGACGGACAGAGCCTTCCGCTCGATTCGACCAGTGTTGATCATGTACTGGTCACCTGGACTCTGTGCACGATCCCAGATGCTCGCCGCGCTCTTCGCGAGATCCATAGGGTGCTGCGCCCAGGCGGCGAGTTGCACTTTGTCGAGCACGGCCGTTCACCCACGCCAGAAGTTGCCCGCTGGCAGGACCGCCTCACCCCCCTTCAACGGCGGATGTTCGGTGGTTGCCACCTCAATCGACCCATAGACGCGCTGGTGGCCGACGCTGGCTTCGAATCCAGGCGGATCGAGAACTACTACATGCGCGGCCCCAAAGCACTCGGATACATGTTCGAAGGTGTTGCCGCCAAGCTATGAATCGCCACCGCGAGCATCCTGAAGCCGGCAGTCGGGGCGCCCTCCGGCAGCGAGACGCTCGGCGTTATGGGACGGGTGCACCCAATCCCTATCCGTCGCTATGGGTGGGGCGCTGGTCGGTCGGCCGTCCGGCTGGGCGAGCGCAGATTGGACGCTTGGTGTCGCGGTGGCACTCGGGGCAAGTCCTCTGCGGGGAGCTGAGCCCCCGGTCGTGGGGTGCCGGACTCCTTCGCAGGGTTACTCTCGCCGATGTGCAGCAAGTCGATGATCCGGCAACCGCCCTGCGCGCCGCGATGGTGGCCGATCTGAGGGCCAGCGGTGTGCTCGTCGATCGGGCCGTCGAGGCAGCCATGCTCGTGGTGCCTCGGCATCGGTTCATCCCAGAGGTCGTCCTGCACGCTGCCTACGCCGATGAGGCGGTGACGGTCAAGCGTGGGACGGATGGGAGAGCACTGAGTTCGGCTTCCCAGCCAGCGATCGTCGCGACCATGCTTCAGGAGTTGGGAGTCCGCCCGGGCCAGCGCGTTCTCGAGGTCGGCACCGGCACGGGCTACAACGCAGCGCTGCTGGCTCACTTGGCAGGAGAGGCTGGGCGCGTACTGAGCGTCGAACTGGAGCCCGACCTGGCCGAGCGAGCGACGAGGGCGCTGGCGCAGACGGGTGTGGACTCGGTGACGGTCGTGATCGGCGACGGTCGGCGCGGCCACCCAGACGGCCTCTCCTTCGATCGGATCATCGTCACGACGGGCGCGGGGGCGGTTGTCGACGCTTGGGCGGATCAACTGGCAGAGGGTGGTCGTCTTGTCGTGCCAGTCGTCGACGATTCCGGCGTGGGCTCCGTGCTTACGTTCGAGAAGCGCGGGGGACGGATGGTGCGCTGCGGTGAGCGTCGGTGCGGATTCCTGCCACTCCGGCACGCAGCTGCCGACAGCGCGCAGTAAGCAGATCGAAGGCGTGCCCCGACCCAAGTACCGAGCATTGGACGCGTCCTGACACCCGCACCTGTGACAGGCGGCGCGGAATCGGCTGTGCACCGGGACGGGTAGCACATAACACGCGGATCACCTATCCCAGTACGGCGTGCCAATCAACGCGCCTCCGGAGCGTAGATCCTGTCCGACTCAGCCGACTATCTTCCCTGTTCAGAAGCACTGAGTGCGACGACCTGGACCCGGTAGACAGGTCCGGTTGGCCGCCGGAAGCCGGGTCCAGCTTCGACCGGTACTCGTCGCTCTCTACAGCCACCAACGCCCTACAGCGGCAGTCGCTCGATCCGGTGTGCGTGCACAGCGTAGAGGAACGGTCCGGGCTCGCGACATGCTGCGGAAATCCGATCGAGGTTCACGACGAAACGTTCGGCCATCTCGTTGGCCGAGAGGTCCTGACGGACAAGACAGAAGCACCTGACGCGGAAGCGCTCGATCGCGGCCTTTTCCGCCCTGTTGTACCGAATGCGCGCGTCCTTGGTCAGTATGGCTTCGCTCCGGCGCCCGGCGTCGACAAGCCACCGTTCATCGGTCACAGTCTCGTCTGTCGGGATGCCGTAGCGCTCGGCGAGGGTCACGATCGTCAGGCCCGCCTGTCGCAGAAGTTGAGGAACCGTGATTCGACCCAGGCTGCGATCGACGAAGAAATCAGGCAGCTCGGCGTGACGCTGCACGTAGGACGTCCTCGATCTCTGACGTCGGCACGCCGAACTCTTCCGACAGCGTCTCGATGTCGTTACCCGTCCAGAAACGTTCGAGGACGGTACGGACTGGCGCCGCACCATGTCGGAAGATCGGCTGACCGAAGGACCGAGTGGGATCCACCACCACCTCCGCCGAGTCGAAGCCGGGGAGCCGGATCAGCGACGCGTAGCCGTCGGGTCCGTAGGTGATCCGACGAAGGTACTCGTCAATCGCTTCTGCGAAGACCCGCTGACCGCTGCGAACGACGACGAGCTCCCGGGCGACGCTCTTGTCGCCAGCCACGTCCTTCGCATGATCGAAGAGCAGTTCCGCGCCGTCGGTGTAGAGCTGCCGGGACGCGAGCGCATGCTCAACGCCGATCTCCTCCGCTAAGACGACGAGAGCTGGCCGGACTCTCTGCATCGGGACGCCGGCCCGTCGAACGGCGGCAAGGACCATGCCCTCGGCGAGTCCCACGAACGGGATGGCGGGATGACCGGGGGGGCTTGGGAATGCCGTTACCAGTGGTCCGCCGCGTACGGGTGCTCGCCCGGGCGGGTGGCGGTCGTACCCCTTTGCCCAGGTCACGAACGTTGAGATCGGCACGTCGAGCGCTCGGGCCGCCTCCGCCACGGTGTACAACGGCACGCTGAATCGAATGTCCTCACGACGCATCCGCATGGCCACCTCCCACACCATCTTGACCGGCCGCTGGTTCACAGTGGCGCACCCGACACCGGTCCTACGACCGCGTAGCCATAATCGGGACAGCGGGGGTCCGTCCTTGCTGACGAGTTTCCAGGTCGGGCTCCGCTCAAGGAGCGAGACTCGGCACGATCTGGGTCAACTTTTGGGTCAACTTTTCGGACGGTCGAGGTTTTACGGGAGTCGGCTCGAAAGACGAACGCCCAGGCCAGAGGCCATGAGGTAGACAGAGAAAGTCGCCGTGGACGGCCGGTATTGCGTTCCTAAACCGTGCGTCGCAGGTTCGAGTCCTGCCGGGGGCGCCAACCAGTCCTCCGCACGAACCTGTGCGGCACCATTGGCATGGGCGCACCCGGCAGCGTAGAGGGTGACTGCGACATCGACGGCCCTGTCGGCCGGCTGGTGGACGACATCGAGCTGCAGCGAGTCAACGAGCGCCCGCAGTTCGCCCTGGGGCGCCGACTCGAGCG
>JBOGGB010000186.1:0-7469 GCA_050743605.1 Acidimicrobiales bacterium | reverse complement strand
GCGAGGAGATGCATCACACCGATCGCAACACGTTGCACCGGGTCAAGCGCTACCACCCGAGCATCGAGCTCGGCTAGCCCCGGGCCGACGGACGCAGGTGCGGCGTGCTCGGACGTGCGGATGCGACCGGTCGGGCATGACGACGTGACGGTGACGGACCCGTATGCGGCCGCCCGGACCTCCGCGGCTGCGCTCGCAGCTGCAACCGGTGCCGAGCGCCACGACGTCGCGATCGTCCTCGGTTCAGGGTGGTCTGTGGCTGCCGACGCGATCGGCAAGGCCGACGCGGAGATCCCCATGCGCGCGCTCGGCTTCCCCGAGCCGTCCGTGGCCGGGCACCCGGGGATGGTGCGATCCGTGCGGTCGGCCGACAGGCTTGTCCTCGTGCTCGCAGGGCGCGTCCATCTCTACGAGGGCCACGTTCCCGCAGCGGTGGTGCACGGGGTGCGAACCGCCGCTGCAGCCGGATGCCGGGTCGTCGTCCTCACCAATGCGGCGGGCGCCGTCAACGTGGACTACGCCGTCGGTCAGCCCGTGCTGGTCCGAGACCACTTGAACTTGACCGCGGCCTCGCCGCTCGAGGGGCCACCGCCTCCGCCGGGCTATGGCCTTCCCTTCGTCGATCTCACGGACCTCTACAGCGCGCGTCTACGCGCGCTCGCCCGCCTCGTGGACCCGTCGCTCGAAGAGGGCGTCTACGCAGGGCTGCGCGGGCCGCACTTCGAGACTCCGGCGGAGATCACGATGCTGGCAGCCAGCGGCGCGGACCTCGTCGGCATGTCCACCGTGCTCGAAGCGATCGCCGCTCGGCATCTGGGTGTCGAAGTGCTCGGAGTGTCGCTCGTGACCAACGCGGCAGCGGGCCGGGCCAAAGCCCCGCTCGACCACGCGGACGTGGTCGCCGCAGGCAAGGCTGCGGCAGGACGGGTCGGAAGGTTGCTCGCCTCCATCGTCTCTTCGCTGTGACCGACGCGCTGACCGACCTGGTAGCCGACGCGCGGGCTTGGGCGGCGCAGGACCCCGACGAGGGAGACCGGAGGGAGATCGAACGATTGCTCGTCGATGGTGGTGCCGCGGCCCGCGCAGACCTCGCGGACCGCTTCGCCGACCGCCTCCACTTCGGCACCGCAGGTCTACGGGGAGCGCTCGGCGCAGGGCCGAACCGGATGAACCGTGCAGTGGCACGTCAGACGACTGCCGCGCTCGTGCGCTGGCTCGATCTGCATCGTCCCGGAGCTCCCGGCGAAGGCGTCGTGGTGGGATGCGACGCCCGTCACCGCTCCATCGAGCTCGCCGACGAGGTGACCGCGGTCCTGACGGGCCACGGGGTCGCCGTCCACCGGCTGGCGGACCACCGGCCGACGCCGCTCCTCGCGTTCGCGGTCCGCTATCTCGGTGCGGCCGCCGGTGTGATGATCACGGCGAGCCACAACCCGGCGGCGGACAACGGCTACAAGCTCTTCCTCGGCGACGGCGCGCAGATCGTGCCTCCTGTCGACTTGGAGATCGAGGCCCTCATCGAACAGGTCGGACCGCTCTCCGACGTGCAGCTCGGCGACCTGTCGGGCGCGTTCGTGGTGCACCACGACGACGAGGTATCCGAGGCTTACCTCCGATCCGTCGTCGCTGCGGCCCCCGTCGGGCACGCCCCCGAAGAGCCGCTCTCAGTCGTCTACACGCCGATGCACGGGGTCGCGGGCGACCTCTTCTGCGAGGCGGTCCGCCTCGCCGGGCATCCGCAACCCTGTGTCGTCGCCGCGCAGGCTGCGCCGGATCCCGACTTCCCGACCGTCGCGGTCCCGAACCCCGAGGAGCCCGGCGCGCTCGACCTCGCCTTCGCCGAGGCGACGCGGCTCGGCGCGGACCTGGTCCTGGCTACCGATCCCGACGGCGACCGGCTGGCGGTCGCCGTTCCCGACGGTGCGGCCGCGTCCGGCTGGCGACGGCTGACCGGAGACGAGGTCGGCGTGCTGCTGGGCGCGTTCGTGCTCGAGCGCGTACGAGAAGGATGGTGCCCGTTCGGCCAGACCGGAGCGGGCGGAGCGAGGCCGCTCGTCGCGTCCTCGATCGTGTCGTCGAGCATGCTCGCGAAGATCGCGGCAAGCGCCGGTGTGCCGTTCGTCGCGACGCTTACGGGCTTCAAGTGGATCGTCCGCGCGGTGGATGCCGTCCCGGGAACGCGCCTCGTGTTCGGCTACGAGGAGGCCCTCGGCTACGCCGTCGGCGACGTCGTGCACGACAAGGACGGCATCGGAGCAGGCCTCGCGATCCTCGCGCTCGCCGGCGAGCTCCGAGCGCGCGCGTCGACGCTCTCCGAGCAGCTCGGATCCCTCATGTGCCGGCACGGGGTGCATCGCACGGCCCAGCTCTCGATCCCCATCGGCGACCAGGAGGGGCAGATGGCGTGCCTGCGCGCTTCCCCGCCGACCGAGATCGCGGGCCACGAGGTCCTCCGCACGCTGGATCTCGCCGCGGGCTCCGTGTGGGAGGAGGGCCTTCCTGCGCTCCCGCCGGCTGACGTGCTCGGCTTCTGGCTCGATGCGGGCGCACGTGTCCTCGTCCGCCCGAGCGGCACCGAGCCGAAGCTGAAGAGCTACGTCGAAGTGGTCCGCCCGGTGGTCGGCGACGACCTCGCCGGTGCGATGGCGGCGGCCTCGAAGGAGCTCGACGTCGTCGTGGCGGCGTTGGGAGTCCTTCTCGGCGGGTGAGCCGTCCCCGGCCGGCCCCGACGGCGGCCCGATCCGGCACCCCTTTCAGTGCCGGTGGACCGCTGTGCGTGTCACCCGGAAGACGGTCGTGATCTGGTCTCCCGCCGGCGAGATCACGTACCAGTACCCGCCGACGTTCAGGAGCGCCTGGCCCGTGATCATCCCAGGCGTGGTGTCGCCCTCCCAGGTGTAGAGGGGGTGGCCGCCGTACGCGATCTGCAGCTGCCCGTCCGACCGGCGGATCGTGCTGACGAGCGAAGGCGCGAGACCCCTTCCGACCTTCGGTGTCGTCTTCGCCGTGAGGAGGGGCGGCCAGAGCCGGACGCACAGCCCCGTGGTGCATCTGCTCGATCCGGGCGTGTCCGGCGTGAAGTCGTAGAGGGTGCGGCCCGACGGCGTCGCAAGGACGGGGCCGACCGGCGAGGGCTCCGTCGACAGTGTGACGCCACGCGCGGTGGTCGGGGTGACGGTGAACGACGCTGTTGTGACACCCGCCGAGCACGCGGCCAAGGTCGCGGCGCAGATGGCCAGGGCCGCCGCGCCGACGAGGTGGCGGAGCGCCCGGCTCACGTCGCGTCCGCGGGATCCGGAGGGTGGAAGGACAGCGGCAGGTCCGCCAGTCGGACGAGCGTGGAGGAGATCCAACGGGTGAGCGCCTCGGCGATCGGCGTCAGCGACTCGGGGTTCTCGAGGTGCGACTCGTCGAACCGGACTGCGCCTTCATAGCTTCCCTCGACGGCCCAGCGCACAGGGGGCTCGTCCGCCTCGTCCGCCTCGGGGTCGGCGCGCACCTCTTCGATGGTCGTCGCGGTGCGGACAAGCGGGTCGTGGCCGATCGGCGGGCTGGCAGCCGGGAGTACCGAGAGCACGCGCTCGGCGGAGGGGAGCTCCGCGAGCCGCTGGATGCGCATCGAGATCTCGAGGATCGCCTCGGGCATCTCCGCGGGGGCCTCCCCGATCGACCAGGTGCGGTAGGCGGTCTGGCTCCACGTCGGCCAATCGATCGAGAGGTCGACGCGCACACGGGGCGGCTGCCCCTCACCGGGGAGGCTGTAGCTCGTCTCGAAGGTCACATCGCCCAGGAAGATGTCGACTTGGAACCGCTCCTCGATGGCCTGTCGCTCGAGGAGCGCCCGGTCGAAGGAGTCCTGGAAGGCCCCGATGAGGTCGATGAGGAGGTGGTCCAGCACGACGGGCCCGAGGCTAGTGGTGCCGTCCACGCCGGGGCCACGGCCGGGGCAAGGCGGCCAGCCCGGAGCCCGGCCCAGCAGCTGGGCGCAGGCCCCGAGATCTGTGCCCTCGGGAGGCCGACGTGCGTATCCTCGCGTCCATGGAGGTGAAGGACTTGGGCCACGTGGTGCTCTACGTGCGCAGCGTGGAGCGGTCCGCCGCGTTTTACCGGGACGTGCTGGGCTTTCGCCAGATCGCCCCCGACCCGTCGGGAGCCGAGGGAGCGGGCCTCCGGGTGCCCGCGGCGGCGTTCGCATCGGCGTCCGGGAGGACTCACCACGAGTTGCTGCTCATCGAGGTGGGGGAGGACGCCCAGGCCCAGCCCCGTGGCCGCCGGGTCGGCCTGTACCACATCGGCCTCAAGGTGGGGGACACCGACGACGAGCTGCGTGAGGCGCTCGCACGGCTCCACGATGCGGGCGTCACCATCACCGGCGCGAGCGACCACACCGTGAGCCACAGCCTCTACGTCCTCGACCCCGACGGCAACGAGCTCGAGCTCTACGTCGACGTTCCCGAGGCGGACTGGCACGCGGACCCGTCCCTCGTGGTGAGCGCGATAAAGCCCTTGCGGCTGTGACAGCGACCACCCGCATGGCTTCAGACATCGAGGAGGTGCTGCCTCCGGGCAACCGGAAGCTGGACAACCCCTGGTTGGAGCGACGCGTCCTCGCTTACGCGCACCAGGGTGGCGCGTGGGAAGCGCCGTCGTCGACGCTGCACGCGATCCGTTGCGCGCTGGCAGCTGGAGCGACCGGCATCGAGCTCGACGTGCACGCGACCGTCGACGGCGAGCTGGTCGTCTGCCACGATGCGACGGTCGACCGCACCACCAACGGCACGGGAGCGATCGCCTCGATGACGCTCGCCGAGATCCGCCGCCTCGACAACGGGTACTGGTTCGTGCCGGGCAGCGACGTCTCCCCCGGGCTGCCACCGGAGACCTACCCCTACCGGGGTCGCGCGCCGGAGGACCCCGATCTTCGGATCGCGACCGTGCGTGAGGTCCTCGAGCTCCTCGAGCGATTCCCGGGGGTCGCGCTGAACCTTGACATCAAGCAGACGGCCCCGACCGTCGAGCCCTACGAGGAGCCGCTCGCCCGACTGCTGGCCGAGCACGGGTGGCGAGACGACGTCATCGTGGCGTCCTTTCTCGACGGCGCGACCTCACGGTTCTCCGAGCTCGAGCCGGACCTCCCGACGTCGGCGGGCATGCTCGCCGTCGGAGCCTTCTGGCAGACCGTCCACGACGGGCGGGAGCCTCCGGCCCTTCTGGCCGTGGCGTTGCAGGTGCCCGAGACGTACGGCGAGGTCGTGGTCGTCGACGAGCGCTTCGTCGAAGCGGCCCACGAGGCGGGCATCGCCGTCCACGTCTGGACGGTGAACGACGAAGCGGCGATGCGCCGCCTGGTCGCGCTGGGGGTCGACGGCATCATCAGCGACGTGCCGACCACGCTCAGCAGGGTCCTTGGCGACCTCGGCGCCTCGTGGCGACCCCCCGGAGCTGCTGCGGGGTAGAAGCGGGCTCGCCGCCTGTCGCCGCCTGGTGCCCGCGCCTTACCGGTGCGTCATCCGCGCCCGCAGTTGGGCTTCTTGCCGTGGTTGGCCTTCTTCTTCCGTCGCAATTTCCTCTTCACCGTCCGCTTCGACACGGGCAGAGACAATAGCGCAGCTCGGACTAGGTTCTGGCACGCATGCGGACCGTATGGCTGCTACGTGGCGGCGACGTCCTGGCCTCGGGCGAGGTCGCGGAGTCGCTGCTCGACCGCTCCCGGGGGCTGCTGGGTCACCGGCACTACGACGGCGCGCTCATACTCCTGCGCACGCGCTCGGTCCATAGCCTTGGGCTGCGGTTTCCTCTCGACGTCGCCTTCTTGGACAAGGAGCTGCAGGTGCTGGCGACTACGACGCTGCGGACGTGGAGCGTCGCGCTCCCACGTCGCGGCGGGGCGCATGTCCTCGAGGCGCGGGCCGGAGCCTTCGAGCGGTGGAGGCTCAAGCCCGGCGACCAGATCGAGATGCGCGAGACGACGTGACGTCGAGCCCGGGCAAGGTCGTCCTCGTCGCGACCCCCATCGGCAACCTGGGCGACCTGTCGGTCCGAGCGATCGAGACGCTGCGTGCGGCAGACCTCGTGTGCTGTGAGGACACCCGGCGAGCCCGGGCGCTGATGAGCGCGGCCGGCGTGGCGGGGGGCGGGCGGCTCCGCTCCCTCCACGCGCACAACGAGCTTGCCCGTACTCCCGCGCTGCTCGCCGCCGCGTCAGCCGGAAAGACGGTGGCGGTGGTCACGGACGCCGGCATGCCGGCGATCTCCGACCCCGGTGCGCGCCTCGTCGCGGCCGCGGTGCACGCGGGCGTCCCGGTGACGGTCGTCCCCGGACCCTCCGCCGTCCTCGCGGCGCTGGTGGTGAGCGGGCTGCCGACCGACCGCTTCTGCGTCGAGGGCTTCCTGCCGCGCTCGGGCGGGACGCGACGACGCCGGCTGGATGCCGTGATGTCGGATCCACGGACGACCGTGATGCTCGAGTCGCCTCATCGCCTCGCGTCGACGCTCGACGACCTCGCGGCACGCGCGCCCCAGCGCGAGGTCGTGGTATGCAGAGAGCTGACGAAGCTCCACGAGGAGGTGTGGCGCGGCACCGCGTCCGAGGCTGCCGGTCACTTCTCCTCACGCGACGTGCGGGGCGAGGTGGTCGTCGTGGTCGCGGGCTCGAGGGAGCGCGGGGGAGCGTCGGATCAGGATGCGGGCAGCCGTGGGCCGCCGTCCGACGAGGAGCTGGCAGGGGCCGTCGTCGCCGAGCTCGCCGCCACGGGATCGGTGCGCGACGCCGCCGCCGCGGTGGCCGCGCAGCTCGGAGTGAGCCGCCGGGTTGCCTACCGGGCGGCGGTCGCGGCTCGGGAGGGAAGGGCGTCCGGACGCCGGGGGCAGCGCCCATCGGAGCGCTGACCGACTCCGCGCTGACGATTGCCCACGCGCTGACCCGCGTCACGCGCAGGCCCCGCCGGCCCCCTGCGCCCAGCCGCGCCGCCCCACCCGCTGCGATTCGATTGCGCAAAATGTCGAGCCGGTACTCTACGGTCGGTGGCCCGCTTCTACGTCACGACGCCCATCTACTACGTAAACGACGCTCCGCACGTCGGGCACGCCTACACCACGGTGAACGCGGACGCCCTGGCGCGCTGGCACCGGCTGGCAGGCGACGACGTCTTCTTCCTCACGGGCACCGACGAGCACGGCGCGAAGGTCGCAGAAGCGGCCGCGGAGCACGGGATGTCGCCCCAGGAGTGGGCAGATACCGTCGTCCAGCGCTTCCTCGACGCGTGGCGCGACCTCGACGTCGCGAACGACGATTTCATCCGCACGACCGAGCCACGCCACCATCACGCCGTCCAGGCGTTCCTCCAGCGCATCTACGACAACGGCCACATCCGCCTCGGCATGTGGCGCGGCCTGTACTGCGTGTCGTGCGAGGACTACTACACGACCGACCAACTGGTCGACGGCAACTGCCCGGTGCACGGCCGGCC
>JBOGGB010000185.1:0-8045 GCA_050743605.1 Acidimicrobiales bacterium | reverse complement strand
TCGTGACCCCCAGCTGTTCGCCGATGCTGCGAAGCTCATCGCTCCCGAGACGACGGTGCGGATCGTCGAGCCGGGAGAGACCACTGTGCTGTGAGGGTAAGTCCGCCGAGCACGGTCGATCTCGTAGTCCGACCGTCCCCAAGCGCGCGGCCCCTACCGTCGCCACTCTGCGACGATCACCATCGCCCCTACCGCCGGTTGTGAGGTCAGCCGTTCGGCCTCCATACCTTGCGACTCGTCAGGAGACGAGAATAGGGAGATGGCCCCGGACGATCTGCAAGGCATCCGCATTGCAGTTCCCGGTGGCGATCGCAGCGCCCTTCTACGGATTCTCGACTTGCAGACCGGAGAGGCGCGCCTCGACCATCGACTACTTCACCGAAGCAGAACTCGACGAGTCCCCGGACTTCGATGACCCGGGACGCTGGTTGTACGTGGTCCCGAGGGATCCCACGAGGCCTACCGGGACATGGAGGACTTCATCGCGACGGTGAACGACGGCGGCCGGGTGGACCGGTTGGGCATCGCCATCGACGGGCGCGGCGCCTACCGGCGCTTCAAGGACACGATCTCCCGATGGCCCGACGAACAGGAGCGCTGGTACCGGTTCTCCGACGAACGGAAGAGAGGACGGGCGCGAGAGTGGCTCTCTCTTGCTGGCTATCGGGTCGCGCGCAAGGCCGAAGAAACGACACCCTGAGTCCACGCGTCGTGGGAGCTCTGCTCTGAGCTCCCGAGCACACGTGCACGGTGACGTCGATCTGTGAAGTTGGCTGAGCCTCCCATCGAGCAGGAGGTTCGTCATGTCCACCGTCAAGACCGCCAGTTCCGCCCTCGAGCCCATCGGTGCCGACACGAGCCGGGAGGCCGAAGTGGCCGCCGCGGCGTTCCTCGCCCGGTACTCCGGGCGCACGCTCGAGGCCTATCGCTACGACCTGCGGACGTTCTCCCAGTGGGCTGCCGACGTCGGGCTCGAGGTCCTCGCCGCTGCCCGCCCGCACATCGAGTTGTTCCGGGCGGCCATGGAGGCGAAGGGTCTGGCAGCATCGATCGTCGACCTCCGTCTGTCGACGGTGTGCGGCTTCTACCGCTTCGCCCACATCGACGGGAGGATCGCGTCGAACCCTGCGCAGTACGTCCGCCGCCCAGCCGTCCACCGCGCCGAAGGACGCGGGCTCGACCGCTCGGAGCTCGGACGGTTCCTCTTCGCCGCCGAGGGCTTCGACCACGCGCACGGCGCGTTGGCAGTCCTCCTCGGCCTGAACGGGCTGCGTGTGAGCGAGGCGTGCGGCTCCAACGTCGAGGATCTGGGTCTCGACCGTGGGCACCGCACGCTTCGCATCCTGGGCAAGGGATCCAAGCCGCCTTGATCCCCCTCGTCCCGCGCAGCGCCCGGTCGATCGACCTGGCCGTCAGAGAGCGGAGTGAAGGTCCGATCCTTCTTCGCGCATCGGGCGAGCGTCTCGACCGACGGACCGCACACCGCTGGGTCCGCTCGATCGGACGGCGCGCCGGTCTCGGCCACGTCCACCCGCACATGCTGCGGTCGGCGTTCATCATGGCGGCGCTCGACGCCGGGGTGCCGCTTCGAGACGTCCAGCTCGCTGCTCGGCATGCCGATCCTCGAACGACGACCACGTACGAACACCGACGCCAGGGTCTGGATCGCCACGCCGCTTACGTCGTCGTGGCGTTCGTCAGCGGAGGGTGACGAGGCTGAGGGCTACCCCCGTGTAACCGGTGAACCGACCCGAGGTGCCACGGGGATACGTCCGCTACCCGGCGGTAGGGCGCCCTGAGTGCGAAGAAGGGCTGAACATTATGGGCGCCCGAGCAGCGCTCCGAGTCTGGCTGGCACCGAGCGCCCGACCCGTCGTCCGGGCGCGATTCTCCTTGTGAGCATTAGGTTCCTCGGCCCGAGCATAATGGGTTCCTATGCGCCCGGTTATCCAGGCTCGAGGTGCTGGCAGGCCTTCTCGGCGGCTTGGAACCGGGGGTTGTCCGGGTCCAAGTCGCTCGGCATGCCCTTTCTGATCGGGATCCGGATCCCCTGCGAAGTGGGGTCGGGGAAGTCCCTGATGCCGTGGGCTCGCATGCACACCGACACCTTGAGCAACTGGGCCAGGCCCTCTGCCTGCTGCGCGGCGGTGGGAATGCCGCCGTTGGGGAGCAGTTCCCGGCAGGTGTTGTCGGCCGCCTGGAACTGTGCGGACTGGGAGACGGCGCCGTTGACCGAGATCGTGCCATTGGGGCTCGGGTCGGGGAAGTCGCCCACGCCGTGGGAGCGCATGCACTTCGCGAACTTGAGCATGTCGGCATAGTTGCCGCCGGCCATGACCATGACCGCCCGTGGACCGCCGCCGGGAGCGCCGTTGCCCGCGTCGGCAGCACCCCCCCCACCATCACCACCACCCTGGGCCGGCTGAGCCGTAGTCGTCGTCTTGGCGTTGCCGAGGCTGGCCACACCCGCCTGCGGCGAGCCCCCGCAGGCAGCGAGCAGGAGGGCGAGGCTCCCGGCGACGAAGCCGACCAGAGCGGTTTTGGGTACTTCAGCACGAGCCACAGTTGAGATCCAGCACCCCCCTTTAAGGTGTCACTTTGTGTAGACCAACAGTGTAAACGTCAGGGGCCTCTCTGGTGCCCCAGGCGAGGGTGCTGAGCGCGTCTTGAATGCCAACGCAAAGCATGTCCTGCGGTTGGGGCACGAGAGGGGACCGATGCCGGTGACGCCTTTGGGCAGCCCTGCACTTAGCCAGGTGCGCCCGCCATCGGCGCTCGAGAGCGCGACTGCTCCTCCGGTGCCCCCGACGGTCACCCTGCCGGCGGCGAGGTGCAGCGGGGTACCGCCCGACACCCAGCACACCGAGGCGCTCGGGCAGGCCAGGCCCGTGAACACCTTGCCTGCCGGTAACCCCTGGGCCTGGACTTTCGACCAGGACTCACCCCCGTTACCGGAGACGACAAGGGAGGCCCGCGCGGCGCCGTACGACCACGACACGGCCATGCACGCCTTTGAGCTACTGCAGGAAAGGTGGACGAGCCCGCCGAGGGCCGAAGGGACGACGGCCGGCGCCCAGTTGAGCCCACTGTCGGTGCTGTAGCTGGCGCCCAGGGGGCCTCCCGGAGCACCCGCGCCGGTGGAAATGCACCGGGCGCCGGGGAAGCACTGTAGCTGGGAGGGCGCGGCAGTAGGCATCGGAGAGGCCGACCAGGTCTGTCCACCGTCCTCGGTCACGAAGGCTCCGCTCGTGCCGGTCTGCTGAAAACTGGACGCCACCGCGGTGCAAGTCGAGGCACTCGGGCAAGACAGGGCGATCGACCCGATGGAGCCTCCAGACAGCCCGGCTGGCCCATGGCGCGAGGCCCATGTCTTGCCGGCGTCGGCGGTCTCGACGAGCACGGGCTTGCCGCTGAGGGGGGCCTCCAGGAAGGCGCACTCCGTGGCGCTCGAGCAGGCGACGTTGCTGAGCGGCGTCTCGCCCTTGGTCGGTGCAGGTTGCCAAGTCTTCCCCCCGTCCCGGGTAACCTCGACGGACCCCGGGCTGACAGACCCTGGGCCCTCGGCATAGCAGGTGGTGGCGCTCGGGCAGGTCAGGGAAGTCCCAGACATAGGGCCAATGCCCGGGACTTGCGCCCAAGCAGAAGTGATGTCGCCAGCGAGCGCCCAGTGCGGCGAAGTTGCAACGCCGCCAGGGACGGCCAGCGCGGCGGCTACGGTGACCGCGGCAGCAGCACTCGCCGCCGTCAACGAACTGACCGCCAGCCGGCGCCGCCGGCGCTCACGCCAGCGCCGAACGGCGTCCCCGTCAGGCAACGGAGGCGGCAGTGGCGCCAAGTCCACGAGCTCGGCGACGAGCAGGCTGATCTTCTGGTCGACGGTGTCAGGCTTGGTCATCTAGGTCCTCCTTCAGGTGGGCCCGGGCACGGGCCAGGTGACGACGGACTGCTCCTTCGCTGATGCCGAGGAGGCCCGCCACCGAAGCGGGCCCCAGGTCCTGCCAGTAGGTGAGGACGACGACGGCGCGTTGGCGGACGCTCAAGCGACGGACGGCGTCGAGCACCTCGTGGCTCGGGGCGTCGTCGCTGACGAGCTCGGCTAGGACGGCGTGCCTGTCCCTCTGCCGGCGGCGCGTGAGGGAGCGGCGGGTGGCGAGCGCCTCGTTCAGCACCGCACGGTAGAGGTACGCCCTACGGTCCGAGACCGTTGGCCAGCGCCTGGAAACCACGCAGTGCAAGAAGGCCCCTGACACCACGTCGGGTGCTTCGCTCGGGCCAACGACGGCGGTGGCGAAGCGGGTCAGCTCGTCAGCGTGCTTCTCCAAGAACTCGGCGTCCTGCTCGTCCACTGCCTATTAAGATGCCGCCGACGGCGCCTGCGGGTGACACCCGGTTGCCCTTTTTTGAGAAGCGTGCGGGTTGTACGGGCGTTGGCGCACGCCGGCTGGGTTGGCCGGGCGCTGGGCAGCTCCTGAGAAAATAGGTCGCGTCAGGCCGGGGGTACAGAACTGGAAAATCCGGAGCGCCCCGCCGTGTGACGGCCTCCGGATCAGCCGTGTGCTGCACGATTCCTTTCGTGGGTTCGGGCACAGGCTGAAAGTTCAACACGGGGATGCTGGCGGTCAGCGGCCCGATCTGGCGCCAGGCCGGCATGGGCTCGCTTCCACCGTGGCCAAGAACGACGCGCACCTGGCAACCACTCCACCAGAGCTCGGCCCCACTGGCTTCAGATCCGCTCGGCCCCTGGCTGGACACCTCGCGCCAGCTGTCACCTGTCTGGGCTTCGGTGTGTTCGCTCGCTACGTCACCTTGAACGTCGAATACGACACCGCTACTCCATCTTTCTCGCCGTCGAGGCGGGCCGCCTCCGAATACGAGAAGCCTCGCTCGTTCATGAGCTCCTTGAGATAGTCGATGTCCCCTGAAGTCCCGAAGAAGATGAGCATTCGCCCATCTGGCACCAGGTGCGTTCGGGTTTCCGAGAAGAACTGAGTCATGGCCCGATAGTTCTCGTCGGTGATCGCGGCTTCGGCGAGGTCGCGTGGCTTGAACCAACGGAACGGAGGGTCGAAGACGATCAGATCGAAGGACTCGGGCACCTCGGAGAAGACGTCGCTCGTCCCCACCTCCACGAGGTCAGTGACGCCGCTGCGCTCGGCGTTCGTCCGAGCAACCCCGACCGCCTCGGGGTTTATGTCGACGGCGATCACGCGGGAGCCCTTCGTCGCGGCCAGGATGGCGTTCACGCCGCATCCGGTGCCCATGTCCAACCCCTGCTCGCCTTCTCGTGCATCGTCGAGCACTGCCTCGCCGAGGAGGTGAGGAGTCGGGGTGATCGGCTGCACCGTTGGAGGGACGATCAAAGAGAGGCCGAGATAGTCGACGACCTCCTCCTGGCGGGAGCGGCTGGCTGCAAAGGCTCGCTCGTGCCAGGCCCGTATCCGCTCGACCTCATCGGGAGGAAGGGTCGGTACAAAGTTCTCGGAGGCGACGTCCTCTGAGGCCATGTCTGAACCGCGCTTTCCAAAGACTCGGCATGTTTGAGCGGCCTGGTCGACGCTGACGTAGACGTCGCCGTCGCGGACGGTCGCTGAGAGCGTGTCCAGGCCCGTGGCCTGCGGCCTAGCGCAATCATCGACCACGACCAGCTCGGCATCCGCCGTCCAGCAAAGCCGCAGACTCAGTCGAGGTTCTCCCCGTGCTGCCAAGCAATCAGGTGCGGTTGCCCAAGCCAGGAACCGCCGCGTTCGCCTAAGCGGTCGCGGCTCTTTGGAGTGCGCAGATCGCCTAGTTCGCCATGACCGGCGGCCGGCCGGTGTTGCCCGGCCGAGCGATGCAGATCGAGACGGCTCTTTCCTGTTGGCTGGCGTCGACGTCGTGCTGAATGCCGGATAGAACGTGAGCGCCGATCGTCTCCGAGCCGCCCGAACGATCGGTGCGATCCGCGTGGCGGAGGCAGACCAGCACGCCCGCGACGTGGGTGCTGAATACCGATCGGCCAACCAGGAGCGATCCATCTCTCCGCAGCTCCGCCGGGGGGCTGTCTCCACGGCCAAGGCGCGTGAGGTGGTCCTTTGGCGCTAGTCGGATGTCTTGACGTCGCTGGAGCAACGGCGTGACGGGACGCGCCGATGCTTGCCGCAGATCGCTGGCTCATCCGGTTGACGATCTCGGATGCGCGATCGGAGCGGTGCAAGACTTCACAAGTTGGCCGGGCTCGTCATCGCGCAAGGGCCGGGCGGAGCGTGTTGAGCTGTTGATGTCCACTTTCGCTCCAAGGATCTCCCCGAGGTCGTGGCCGACGATCAGAAGGTCCCTAGTTCCAGCCGGGTTCAGTCGGCACCTTCACCACCGCACCGCCGCCCTCGATACCCGGCCCAGGTTGCCCCCTCGGAGTTACCGCTTGACAGCTGTGAACAAAGTGATATCATTGTGATACACGCCGACTTCAACCGGCGTAGCACAGGAGGCAGTCCGATGCAGGCATCATCCGAGCAGGCCGGTCCTTCGCGGACCATGATCGTCACCACCACCGAGAACATCCCAGACGCCGGGGTGGTGAAGACGATCGGCCAGGTGTTCGGTCTCACCGTGCGCTCCCGGAGCATCGGCGGCAACATCGCCGCTGGTCTCAAGAGTCTCGCCGGTGGCGAGATCAGGTCCTACGTCAAGCTCAACGAGGATTCCAGACGACAGGCGCTCGACCGCATGGTGCAGAACGCCGCCGCCATGGGCGCCAACGCCGTGACCATGATGCGCTTCGACTCGACCGAGATGGTCCGGAGCATGAGTGAGATCGTGGCCTACGGCACCGCCCGTGTGATCGAGCCGTCCGTCGACGCCCCCGCCCAGAGCGCGCAGAACTGAGGGGTCCGCCATGAATACCGCGGAGATCGTGGTCTTGGTGGTCGTGATCGCGGGGATCGCGATCGCCCTCCTCGGCTGGGACCGGTATCGAGGCGCCCGGAAGAGCGTGAGCAACAGCGCCTGTCAGCCGACGGGAGAGGTGTTCATTGACCCCGAGACTGGCGGGCGCACGCGGGTGTGGTACGACGCCACAACAGGGCAACGAGAGTACCGTCCCGAGTAAAGGCGCTGTGAACACGAGTCACCTCGCGCCCGTCGCGTGGACGCTGCATTGCTATTACCCAGGTCGCAGCGCAGCTGAGGTTCGCACGCCGACGACAATACGTAAAGATGGGCCGTCTCTATTATGGCACCCGCTCCCCTGGAAGGAACCATGAACCAATCTGTCCAGTCCTTTTATCAGCCTGAAGCCGCCACTCCGGTCGGCCACTCCGGTACCCGGGTTGACATCCGCGAGCGTCCAGCGTGGGCGATCAGCGGGTGGGTCGGCGTGGCCGTCCTCGTCGTCTGCATAGCCGCCACCGTCGCCGTCTTTCTCCTGGTCAAGGGCTCGTTAGCTGCGGTGGCTGTCGCGCCGATCGTGGTGGGCTCGGTCGTGTTGGGCTCGCTCGTCATTGTCCAACCTGGCCAGACGAGGGTCGTGCGGTTCTTCGGCAGCTATGCCGGAACGGTACGTCGTACCGGCCTGTCGTGGATCCTGCCTTTCACCGACCGGCGAAGTGTCAGCATACGGGTTCGCAACTTCGAGACCAACCACCTGAAGGTAAACGACGCCGACGGTAATCCCGTGGAGATCGCTTCCATCGTCGTCTGGCAGGTTGCCGACACCTCACGTGCGCTCTACGCCGTCGATGATTACCTCAACTTCGTGCGGGTCCAAGCCGAATCGGCTCTACGGCACGTTGCGACCACCCATCCCTACGATGACCCGACCGGGCAGGGGACCTCCCTTCGGGGCTCGACTGACGTCGTCGCCGGCGAGCTCGCCGTAGAGATGGCTGCGCGGGTCGCCATCGCCGGAGTCGAGATCGTCGAGGTACGCATCAGCCACCTGGCCTACGCATCGGAGATCGCCCAAGCCATGCTGCGACGTCAGCAGGCGAACGCTGTGGTCGCCGCCCGCTCCCGTATCGTCGAGGGCGCAGTCGGGATGGTCGAATTGGCCCTGGCCCGCCTCAACG
>JBOGGB010000184.1:0-3969 GCA_050743605.1 Acidimicrobiales bacterium | reverse complement strand
GGTCAGTACCGCGTCCCGCTTGGCCCGGTCATCGAGGGATGGGTCGGCGATGAACTGCGAGCCCAGGTTGGAGGTGAGGATCAAGATCGTGTTGCGGAAGTCCACGGTCCGCCCCTGCCCGTCGGTGAGCCGTCCGTCCTCGAGCACCTGCAGCAGGACGTTGAAGACATCGACGTGCGCCTTCTCGATCTCGTCGAGCAGCACCACCGCATAGGGACGGCGGCGAACGGCCTCGGTGAGCTGGCCCCCTTCCTCGTACCCGACATACCCCGGCGGCGCACCGACCAGGCGGGACACGGCGTGCTTCTCCAGGTACTCGCTCATGTCGATGCGCACCATCGCCCGCTCGTCGTCGAAGAGGAACTCCGCGAGCGCCCGCGCGAGCTCGGTCTTCCCGACCCCCGTCGGGCCCAGGAAGAGGAACGACCCGATCGGTCGGTTCGGGTCCGACAGGCCGGCCCGGCTCCGGCGGATCGCGTTCGCGACAGCGGTCACCGCGACGTCCTGGCCGACGACCCGGGCGTGCAACGCGTCCTCCATCGACAAGAGCTTCTCCACCTCCCCTTGGAGGAGACGCGTGACGGGTACGCCGGTCCAGCGGCTCACGACGTGGGCGATGTCCTCGGCGTCGACCTCTTCCTTCAGGAACCGATGGTGCTCTTGGAGCTTCGCGAGGGCGGAGGTCGCCTCTTCGATCCTTCGCTCGAGGGAGGGCAGCTCTCCGTAGCGGACAGCCGACGCGCCGGCGAGGTCGCCCTCGCGCTCCATCCTCTCCGCGGCGGCTCGACGCGTCTCGAGCTCGCCCTTCAGCGACCTGATTGCCTCGATCGCCTGCTTCTCCGCCTGCCAATGGGCGGACATCGCGTCGGCCTGCTCGTTCAGCTCCGCGAGCTCCTGGTCGAGGCGCATGAGCCGCTCGGCGGAGAGCTCGTCCGTCTCCTTCTCCAACGCGACCTTCTCGATCTCGAGCTGGCGGATGCGCCTGGTGACGACGTCGAGCTCGGTGGGCATGGAGTCGATCTCGATGCGAAGGCGGCTGGCGGACTCGTCGACGAGGTCGATCGCCTTGTCGGGCAGGAACCGTCCGGTGATGTAGCGATCGGAGAGCACCGCCGCCGCCACCAGCGCTGCGTCTTGGATCCGCACGCCGTGATGGACCTCGTAGCGCTCCTTCAGGCCGCGGAGGATCGCGATCGTGTCGGCGACCGACGGCTGGTCCACGAACACCTGCTGGAAGCGGCGCTCGAGCGCGGCATCCTTTTCCACGTACTTGCGGTACTCGGTGAGCGTCGTCGCGCCGATGAGACGCAGCTCACCTCGCGCGAGCAGCGGCTTAATCATGTTGCCGGCGTCCATCGCGCCTTCTGCGGCGCCCGCGCCCACGATCGTATGGAGCTCGTCCACGAAGGTGACGACCCCGCCCTCGGAATCGCTGATCTCCTTCAGGACCGCCTTCAACCGCTCCTCGAACTCTCCTCGGTACTTCGCGCCCGCGACCATGGAGCCGAGGTCCAGCGCGATGACGCGCTTGTTCTTCAGCCCCTCAGGTACGTCTCCGGCGGTGATGCGGTTCGCAAGTCCCTCGACGATCGCCGTCTTGCCCACGCCAGGTTCGCCGATGAGCACCGGATTGTTCTTGGTCCGGCGCGACAGGACCTGGATCACGCGGCGGATCTCCTCGTCGCGCCCTATGACTGGATCGAGCTTGCCCTGGCGCGACAGCTCGGTGAGGTCCCGCCCGTAGCGCTCCAGCGCCTGGAAGGTCTCCTCCGGCGTCGCAGAGGTCACCCTGTGGCTCCCCCGCACCTCCCGAAGCGCGGAAAGCAGCTCGTCACGGGTCACCCCGAGGGCATCCGCCCACGTGAGGAGCAGGTGCTCCACCGACACGTAGTCGTCACCCATGTCGCGTCGGAGCTGGTCGGCCTGCTCGAGACCTTCGCGGGTGACCCGCGCCATGGAGGGCTCGGAGCCGCCGAGCGCGCGTGGCAGGCTCGCGAGCCGCTCGCCGATGTGCCGCGCCACGAGACCGGGGTCCGCTCCGACCCGGGTGAGGATGGGACGTCCGATGCTCTCGGGATCCGCGAGCACAGCGGCGAGCAGGTGGTCAGGGGTCACCTCGGCGTGGTGCGCGGCGGTGGCCTGCTCGGAGGCGGAGCTGAAGGCCTCACGGGTCTTGAGCGTCCAACGTTCGGGGTCGATCGGCATCACTGTTCCTCTGTGTGCTGGGCAAGGCCGGGACCCGGGACCCGGGACCCGGCACTGTGGTTAGCGGCCGCGTCGCTTCGAGGGGGCGTAGGGGATCGGCGACGGGTCGAACGGGACGAGATCGCGGCGGTAGTGGCGGTGGATTCTCTGGATCGCCTCCAGCGCCTCGGATCTGGCCTGGTCGAGCTCGGCCCGCACGTGCTCGAGCTCTGTCTCGAGCTCGAGCACCCGGCGCACCCCCTCGAGGTTCAGTCCCGCGGAGGTGAGGTTCTGGATCCGGCGGAGCCGTGCGAGGTCCCGATCGGAGAACCGCCGCGAGCCGCCGCTCGTACGAGATGGGTCGAGGAGCCCCTTGCGCTCGTAGACGCGCAGCGTCTGGGGGTGCACCCCCGCGAGCTGGGCAGCGACCGAGATCACGTAGACCGGCGTCGCTGTCAGGCGCCTCAGGCCGGGGCGCTGCGGCGGTGCTCCGACGACGTTGCGCCGGCTTCCTCCGATCCCTGGCATCGTCAGGCCTCCACCGGCTCACGAGGAGCGGGCTCGAGCGCCGTCGCGAGCTGCTCCACCACGGTGCGCTGCTCGTCGGTCAACGACTTTGGTACCACGACCTCGACCCGTACGAGCAGGTCCCCGGCACTCGCCCCCTTCTTGCTGCTCCCCGCGGGAACTCCGCGTCCCTTCACCCTGAGGTGCGTCCCGGACGCGGTTCCGGCGGGGACCCGCACCGTGACCGGGCCGTCGAGGGTCGGCACGCTGACGGTCGTGCCGAGGGCGGCCTCGGGAAACGTGACGGGCACCGACACGGTGAGGTTGCGCCCGCGGCGCCCGAACCGCCGATCGGTCCCCACTCGGACCACGACGTAGAGATCACCGGCGGGCGCCGTTCCCTGCCCGGGGACGCCGCGACCCTTCACACGGATGCGCTGGCCGTCTTCGACTCCCGCCGGAACGCGCACCTTCACGACCCGGTTGCGACGCTCGGTTCCGGTGCCGTGACACGTCGGGCACGGCACTTCCACCACCTGACCCCGCCCATTGCACGTCGGGCAGATCGTGCTGAGGGAGAAGAGGCCCTGGTTGTCGTCGAGCATCCCCTTCCCGCCGCAACGTGTGCAGGTGTGAGTGGACGTCCCCGGCGCGGCTCCCGACCCGTTGCAGCTGTGGCACCGAACGTCTTCGGGGAGGTTGACCGAGGCCGTCGCACCGTGCACGGCGTCGGCGAAGGAGAGGTGCAGCTCGGTCTCGACGTCGGCCCCGCGCTGCGGCCCCCGAGCCCGGCGCTTCGTGGAGCGACCGGTGAAGATCCCCCCGAAGATGTTGCCCAGGTCGCCGAGGTCCTCGACCCTGAAGGTCGTGCCGCCCGGCGAGCCGAACCCCCCGCCCACCCCCCCGCCTCCGGCCATAGGCCCGAGACGCCGCACCTCGTCGTACTCCTTACGACGGGTAGCGTCATCCAGCACGTCGTAGGCGGCGCTGATCTCCTTGAAGCGCTCCTCGCTCCCCGGATTGGCGTCCGGGTGGTACTGCTTGGCGAGCTTTCGGTAGGCCCGCGTGATCTCTTTGTCGGTGGCCGTCGAGGACACGCCGAGCACTTGGTAGTAGTCCTTCTCGAACCACTCACGTTGTGCAGGCACGGCTCAGCCCCGCACGCGGACCATCGCGGGACGGAGCACCTGACCACGCCAGCGGTACCCCGCACGCAAGACCTCTTCCACGCAGACCGCGTGCGGAGCAGCCTCCTCGATCGCCGGGTCGTCTCCAACC
>JBOGGB010000183.1:0-6921 GCA_050743605.1 Acidimicrobiales bacterium | reverse complement strand
CAACCTTGTCGAGGAGCTGAAGAAGATCCGCCGTGTAGCCGAACGGCCTCCGGGCCGCGTGACCGAGGTCCTCCTCGTCCTCGACGCGACGACGGGGCAGAACGGGCTGGTCCAGGCGCGCCAGTTCACCGAGGCCGTCGCGGTCACCGGGGTGGCCCTCACGAAGCTCGACGGCACTGCGAAAGGCGGGATCGTCGTCGCGATCCAGCGGGAGCTCGGCTTGCCGGTCAAGCTCGTCGGGCTCGGCGAGGGACCCGGCGACCTCGTGCCCTTCGACCCGTCGGGCTTCGTCGGCGCGCTCTTGGGGTAGGCGCCGCTCGCGGAGCGCCCGATCGCGGGTGTGGTCATGTGGCTGTCCGGTAGCCTGGAACCCTCATGTTCGACGCCCTCTCCGACCGCCTCGAGCGGGTCGCCGGGCGCCTCCGCAGCCGTGGCCGGCTCTCCGACGCGGACCTCGACGAGGCGTTGCAAGAGATCCGTGTCGCGCTGCTGGAAGCCGACGTGGAGGTCGGCGTGGCTCGAGCCTTCGTGCAAGAGATCCGCGAGCGTTGCTCGGGCGAGGCGCTCTCGAAGAGCCTGACGCCGGGTCAGCAGGTGGTGAAGGCGGTGCACGAAGCGCTCGTCGCCGTGCTCGGCGGCGAGACGCTGAAGCTCACGTACGCCTCGCGCCCGCCCACTCTGGTGCTGCTCGCCGGGCTGCAAGGTTCCGGGAAGACGACGACCGCGGCGAAGCTCGCACGCTGGTGGCGTCAGCAGGGGCGTAACCCGCTTCTCGTGGGCGCCGATCTCCAGCGGCCCGCTGCGGTCGAGCAGCTGCGCGTCCTCGGGCGCCAGGTCGGTGTGACGGTCTTCAGCGAGCCGAGCGACCCGGTGTCCGTCGCACGGGCAGGGCTCGAGGAGGCGAGGCGGTTGGGGCGCGATGTCTGCATCGTCGACACGGCCGGCCGTCTCGCCATCGACGAGGAGCTGATGGACGAAGTGCGGCGCGTCTCCGACGCCGTCCATCCCCACTACACCCTCCTCGTCGTCGACGCGATGACGGGCCAAGACGCGGTCGCCACCGCGCGGGCGTTCCATGAGACCCTCGAGCTCGACGGCGTCGTTCTCACGAAGCTCGACGGCGACGCGCGAGGTGGCGCCGCACTGTCGGTGAAGGGCGTAGTCGGCAGGCCCATCGTGTTCGCGTCCACCGGCGAGAAGCTCGGCGACTTCGACTTGTTCCATCCCGATCGGATGGCCGATCGCATCCTCGGGCTGGGCGACGTCCTGAGCCTCATCGAGCAGGCGGAACGGACTATGGACAAGGACTCGGTCGCCAGGTCCGCCGGCCGGTTGATGGAAGGGCGCTTCACGCTCGACGACTTTCTCGAGCAGCTCCAGCAGGTGAAGAAGCTGGGGTCTCTCGGAGGCGTGATGAAGCTCCTCCCGGGGATGACCAAGGAGCTGCGCAAGGCGGCGGACCAGATCGACGATCGGGAGGTCGTGCGGGTCGAGGCGATCATGCAGTCGATGACCCCCGCGGAGCGGTCCGACCCCTCGATCATCGACGGCTCGCGGCGGCTCCGGATCGCCCACGGGAGCGGAATGGCGACCACGGACGTGAACCACCTCTTGAAGCAGCACCGCGAGATGCAGAAGCTCGTGAAGGGGATGGCGAGCGGGGGCGGGCTCCCGGGGATGCCCGGGCTGGGCAGCCTCCCAGGCGGGCGGGGCGCAGGAGGCATGGGGGGTCTCGGCGGCCTGCTCGGGAGCCGAAGGCAGCTGTCGGCACTGCGAGCGCTCGGCGACGAGGGAGGCGATCCCGAGGGCCTCTCCGGGCTGCTCGGCGCAGGCGGTCTTCCGTCGCTCGACGCCATCGCAGCCGGGGGCAGGGCGCCTGGGGGGAACAGGCCACAGGGAACTTCGAGCGGTACCAAGGCTGCGAAGGGCAAGAAGAAGAAGGGGGGACGGGTCACGCCCCCGAAAGGCCGATGAGCCGGGGAGTGGGGACGCGGGCCCCCGAGACCTGCGAGAATGTCCGCCGAACGGCGCAGAGCGGGCCCGAGCGGCCCCGATGACGGAGGAAGCAGACTCGTGGCAGTGAAGCTCCGCCTGGTGCGGATGGGAAAGAAGAAGCAGCCGACGTACCGCGTGGTCGCAGCCGACAGCCGCTCTCCGCGCGATGGGCGGTTCCTCGAGATCGTCGGGACGTACGCGCCGCGTGGCCGCTCCAGCACCGACGGCGACCCGATCGTGCGGATCGACGACGAGAAGGCGTTGCGCTGGCTCCGGGAGGGGGCGAAGCCCACCGAACGTGTGGAGCGGTTGTTGCGGACGTCGGGGACCCTGGACCGCTTCGCCGGCCGCACGGGGGAGGCGCCGGCGCCCACGCCGGAAGCGGCCGACGACGAAGCGATCGCGGATGGCGCGGTCGACGGGGTGGCCGCGACGGGGGCGCCGATCGACGGCGCGGCGGACGACGAGGCGATTGCCGATGACGCGGATGGTGCCGACGAGCAAGGTGGCAGGGCTCCGGTGATCTCGTGAGCAGCGCAGAGCAGCCCGAGGGCGGCGTCGCGGACGAGGAGCTCGACGACGAGGACGAGATTGACGACGACGACGAGATCGACGACGACGAGATTGACGACGACGACGAGATTGACGACGACGACGAGCTCGAAGACGATGACGAGCTCGAAGACGATGACTACGACGACGACGACGACGGGTACGAGCCAGGGGACGTGAACGCCGTCGAGGTCGGGCACTACCAGGCCGGAGACGTGAACACGATCTCTGCGTCCGAGGGGGTTCCGGTCCATGTAGCGGGCGCGCAGCGGAGCGGTACGTCGATTGCGGTCCTCGACTACCTCGCACGCGCAATGGCCGACGAGCCCGATGCGGTCGTCATCCGAAGGGAGGAGCGTCGCGGATCGACGATCCTACGGCTCCACGTCGCGCCTCGCGACATGGGCAGGGTCATCGGCAGGCGCGGGCGGACCGCGCAGGCGATCCGGACGCTGGTCGCGGTGGCAGGCGTTCGCGAAGGCGTGCAGACGGTCGTTGACATCGCCGACGACTGAGCAGCAGCCGTACACCGAACCGGTGCCGCTCCTCCTCGCCGTCGGGCGCGTGACGCGACCGCACGGCCTCCAGGGCGAGGTAGTCGTGGACCTGTGGACCGACCGTGCCGAACGGCTTGATCCAGGCATGAGGCTCGAGAGCGAGGTCGGGGAACTGCACGTCATGGCGTCCCGCACGCACGGGGGTCGCTATCTGGTGCGGTTCGAAGGAGTGTGCGATCGCACCCGAGCTGAAGCCCTTCGTGGCCTCGAGCTGCGTGCCGCGCCCATGCACGTCGACGGCGCGCTGTGGGTGCATGAGCTGGTGGGTGCTCACGTCGTCACCCTCACCGGTCGGGACATCGGGACGGTAGCGGCGCTCGAGTCGAACCCTGCCAGCGACCTCCTCGTCCTCGCAGACGGTGCGCTCGTACCGCTTCGCTTCGTACGTGCGCTAGAGCCAGGGGTGAAGGTCACGGTCGACGTCCCCGACGGGCTCGTCGACTGACGCGCGTGCGGATCGACGTCTTCACCATCTTCCCCGACATCGTCGAGGAGTACTGCCGCGGAAGCGTCCTCGGTCGGGCACGCGAGCGGAGCGTGCTCGACCTTCGCGTACGGGATCTGCGAAGCGCCGCCTCCGACCCTCGGCGCTCCGTCGACGACGCCCCGTTCGGAGGAGGAGCCGGCATGGTCCTCATGCCTGAGCCGCTCTTTGCAGCAGTCGAGGCGGTGGACGCGCGGGAGGGACTGCCACGGCCGCTGCTCTTGCTCTCCCCGGGCGGGAAGCGCTTCGACCAGGTGGTGGCGCGGGAGCTCGCGGACGGAGGAGGCTTCTCGCTCCTGTGTGGCCGCTACGAGGGGGTGGACCAGCGCGTCTCCGACCATCTCGTTGACGGCGAGCTCTCCGTGGGCGATGTCGTGCTCGCTGGCGGCGAGCTCCCGGCCCTCGTCGTCGTGGAGGCCGTGACCCGGCTCTTGCCCGGCGCACTTGGGAACGTGAGCTCCACCGACGAGGAGAGCTTCCACGCCGGACTGTTGGAGTACCCCCAGTACACGCGACCGGCGGTCTTTCGGGAATGGGTAGTGCCGGAGGTGCTGCGCTCGGGAGATCACGGGAGCGTCGCAAGGTGGCGGCGGGTGCAGGCGTTGCGGCGCACGCTGGAGAGACGTCCCGACCTGATCGCGGCACGCGGCGGGCTCTCCGCTACGGAGGTGGCGCTCTTGGCCCAGGCAGGCGAGATGCAGCTCCTCGCAGATCACGGCTACGATACTGGGCTCGGCAACGGTCCCAGCTGATCCGAAGGACGTCTCCCATGCACCCCACTGAGATCATCGACCGCGACAGCTTGCGCGACGACGTGCCCGACTTCCGACCCGGTGACACCGTGAAGGTCCATGTGAGGGTCGTCGAAGGGAGCCGAGAGCGCGTCCAGATGTTCCAGGGCGTGGTGATGCGCCGGCAGGGCGGGGGGGTGCGCGAGACCTTCACCGTGCGCAAGGTGAGCTTCGGCGTCGGAGTGGAGCGGACGTTCCCCGTCCATTCGCCGACCATTGCCAGGATCGAGGTGCAGACGTACGGGGACGTACGACGGGCGAAGTTGTACTACCTGCGAGGGCGATCTGGGAAGGCAGCGAAGGTGAAGGAGAAGCGGACCGTCCGCCCGTGAGGTGGCTTCGCAGCCGGGTGCCGTCGCTGCCGCGGTGATGAGGATGCCGCGGTGAGCGAGGAGGATCTCGAGCGCTACGAGGCTGAGATCGAGCTCGCCCTGGTCCAGGAGTACCGGGCGGTGCTCCCGATGTTCGCCTACGTGGTCGAGACCGAGCGGCGCTTCTACCTTGCGAACGAGGTGTCGATGACCATCCGCTCCGAGACGGAGCCGGCGTGTGTCGAGCTGGAGCTCACCGACGCCTGGGTGTGGGACATGTACCGACCAGCACGCTTCGTGCCTTCGGTCAGGGTCGTCACGTGGCGGGATGTGAACATCGAAAGGCTCCCGGACAAGGAGCTCTGACGGGAAGCTTGGCCGTGCGCCAGAGAGCGGCGCAGCGCGAGCCGATCGCTGGACGCGACGGTTCCGTGTGTGAGGGCCGTGTGACCGCCGCCCGCCGGCAGCTCGGAGCCCGCGGTGAGCAGCGCGCGGCCCGCTGGTACGAAGACCAGGGTTTCGAGATCCTCGATCGCAATTGGCGCTGTGCCGGGGGCGAGATCGATCTCGTCCTCCGGAAGGGGTCGACCCTCGTGATCTGCGAAGTGAAGACCCGGCGCTCCCTCGCGTACGGCTCACCGGCGGAGGCCGTGACCCCGGTCAAACGTGCAAGGCTGCGTCGTCTGGCCGCGCGCTGGCTGGCGGAGCACGACGTCCATGCGGCGACCGTGCAGTTCGACGTGGCGTGCGTGCTCGGCAGGCAGGTCGAGGTCGTCGCTGCTGCGTGGTGATGCCGGGGCTTGCGCTGCGGGGGCGGTGATCGGGGCGAACTCGCCATATAGTCGGGTGAGGACGGCTGCGGCCCGCTTGTGCACCGATGGCGTGTGACGTGGGCACCGTGGAGGAGGCAGGTGATGCTCAGCGGCGTGCAGGGGAAGGCCCGTACGCTGAGGGGCCAGCGTGAGGCAGCCGCGCTCGACGCCATCGACCAAGTTGCCATCCATCCGACCACGCTCGCGGTCATGCAGCTTCGGGCACTCCAGGACGTTGCGTCGGCACCGAACACGAAGGTCGTCGTGCCCTACGAGGCGGCTGGCCTGGTGGGCGGCGCGCAGGTGCTCGTCGACGCGCTGAAGTCCGCGGCAACTGCCGATGCGCCATCCCCGAGGGGTGCAGCATCCGCCGGCGCGGTTCCCCCAGCAGTCTCTCGCTGAGCTATGCGCGAACGGGCGCGACGTCGCCGGGAGCGACGACGAAGTGGGGGCGAGATTGCGGCATGCCGACGGCTCTCGCCGGGCATGTCGCGAGTGACGAATCGCGGGCCGGCTCTGCAGGAAAGGTGTGACTGATCATGGATGGCCACCGTGCACGAACCGGCGCGCGTCCGCCGCCGCTCCCCCCGATGAACGTCCGTGTCCTACACGGCGACGAAGAGCTCGCCGCGGCGCAGGCGCGCGCCGCGGAGAGCGCGAGGAGACTTCACGACCGGCTCGCGGCCCGTGCCGCGCGCGATGCCTGGGTGGCGGAGCACTCCGAGCAGCGAGTCGGCTGGCTGCGGTTCGCGGTGGATCCACCCGAAGGGGCGTACGAGGTGATCCCAGCGGCTCAGGGAGGGCGGGAAGCCAGCCCCCGGGAGACGGCAACGAGTCAGCCCGCGTCCCGCACTCCCTCGCGTCGCGGTCCGAGGCCCTGGATGCACCGCCCCAAGACCCTCGGGACCGTCCTCCGGCATTGGGCACCCTCTCCCTGAGGGGGCCAATCGCCGACAGCGCCAGGACCCGAGGTTCGCGGGCGACGCCCCTCGGGCCAGGGTGCCCGGGTCCGGGACGACGGGAGCACGGAATCAGCGGATTACGGCCCCGCGCGACTTCTGTCACGAGATCGCAAGGTCGGTGACGACGCCGAGCGTGTGCGCCTCGGACGGCAGGTAAGCACACCTTCACCAGGGAGTTTCCAGGATCCCGCGGGCTACTACCTGGGAAGCACGGCGGGACCCGTTTTGATACCCGTCCAGGCAGGCGGCTAAACCCTCATGCCCATGCCCCCGTGCGGAGGGAGGGCGGCCGTCTCAATCGGGCGGACCATGTCGGTGCCCGTCGGCCGCGTCGGCCTCGTCGGGCTGATTGCCGCGGTCGTCTGCGCCGTGTGGGCCCCGGTGGCCGCTGCCGTGGTCGTCCCTGCAACCCGTGTCCCGCACGCGGCCGTCGCGGCCCCCGATGGCCTTGCTGGAG
>JBOGGB010000182.1:0-7038 GCA_050743605.1 Acidimicrobiales bacterium | reverse complement strand
CCGCGAGAGAAGGGATAGACCAGCCTGCCTGACGTAGGCACGACCCTGCTCGAAACGAGCCTCCAGCTCGGTGGGGTTGGTAGGAGGCGGGGGCGTCAGATCGCGAACGGCGCGACCGCGTCGGCGTCGATCCCGTAGCGGCGGATCGCCTTCTTGACCACGGCCCGCTGGATCGCGCCCTGCTGCGCGAGCGAAGACAGGACGGCGACGACGACGTGCGAGGCGTCCACCTCGAAGTACTGCCGGAGCGCGGCGCGGGCGTCCGACCGGCCGAAGCCGTCGGTGCCGAGCGACGTGAACGGACGTCGCACCCAGCGTGAGACCTGGTCGGGCACGGCACGCATGTAGTCGCTCACCGCCACGACCGGCTCGGTCCCGGATCCGAGGACGTCGCTGATGTACGGCGTCCGCGCGTCGGCGGCGGCGGGATGGAGGCGGTTCCAGCGCTCGCAGTGCAGGGCGTCGGTCCGCAGCGTGGACCACGACGTGGCCGACCACGTGTCGGCCGATACCCCCCACTCCTCGGCAAGCATGCGGCGGGCCTCCATGGCGATCTGCCACATGGGACCTGAGAAGCAGATGGACGCGCGCAGCGCCGCCCGTCCGCCACCCCCGTCATCGCCCAGCTCTGCCGGTGCCGCGTACCGGTAGATGCCGCGTAGGGTGCCCGAGCGGACCGCCTCACCCTCGGGGCCTTCGGGGAGTGGCGGCATCTTGTAGTTCTCGTTGTAAAGCGTGATGTACCAGAACCGGTCTTCGGGCTGCTCGCCCATCATCCGCCGGATCGCGTCCTCCACGACGATCCCCAGCTCGTAGGCGAACGCCGGGTCGTACACGATGGCCGCAGGGTTCGTGGAGGCGAGAAGGGGCGAGTGGCCGTCGTCGTGCTGGAGGCCCTCGCCGAGGAGCGTCGTGCGACCCGCGGTGCACCCGGCGAGGATCCCCCGCCCGCGCATGTCTCCGAGCGCCCAGAGGAGATCTCCCACGCGCTGGAAGCCGAACATGGAATAGAACAGGAACACCGGGAGCATCGGCCGCCCCCACGTCGCATACGCGGTCGCGAGCGAGATGAAGGCCGCGGTCGCCCCTGCCTCCGTGATGCCCTCTTGGAGCAGTTGGCCCGAGGCGCTCTCGGCGTACTTGAGCGGCAGGTCGGCGTCCACCGGGACGTAGCGCTGGCCCCCCGGCGCGTAGATCTTCGCCTCGGCGATGATGGGCTCGAGCCCGAAGGTTCGAGCCTCGTCCGAGACGATGGGCGTGACGAATGGGCCGAAGTCCGCGTCGCGCACCAGGTTGCGGAGCAGCCGTGCGAAGGCCATGGTCGTCGACGCAGCTTGGCTGCTCGAGCCGGCCACGAGGTCGGCGAAGGCCTTCGGGTCGGGCAGCACGACCTTGGCCGGCCTGACGACACGGCGCGGGATCGTGCCTGCGAGCACCTTGCGGCGTCCCATGAGGTACTCGTACGCCTCGGAGCCCTCCGGCGGCCTGTAGTAGGGGGGGACGTCGGCGTCCAGCGCCTCGTCGGGGATCTCGTCGGCCAGGTAGAGCCTGTCGCGAAGTGCGCGCAACTGGTCCCTGGTCATCTTCTTGATCTGGTGGGTGGCGTTGCGGGCCTCGATCTGCGGGCCAAGCGTCCAGCCCTTGATCGTCTTGGCGAGGATCGCGGTGGGCGCCCCCCGCTGCTCGGTGGCGAGCTTGTAGGCGGCGTAGAGCTTGCGGTAGTCGTGGCCACCACGCGGGAGCGTCCGGAGCTCGTCGTCGGTCAGGTGCTCGACCATCCTGCGCAGCCGCGGGTCGGGACCGAAGAAGTGCTCTCTGATATAGGCGCCCGACTCGACCGCGTACTTCTGGAACTCGCCGTCGACCGTGGTGTTCATCTTGTCCAGCAGCACGCCGTCGACGTCGCGCGCGAGCAGCTCGTCCCAGCGGGAGCCCCAGATGACCTTGATGACGTTCCATCCGGCGCCGCGGAAGAGGGCCTCGAGCTCCTGGATGACCTTTCCGTTGCCGCGTACCGGGCCGTCGAGGCGCTGGAGGTTGCAGTTCACCACGAAGATCAAGTTGTCGAGATGCTCACGGCCTGCGACCCCGAGGGCGCCGACCGACTCGACCTCGTCCATCTCGCCGTCCCCCATGAAGCACCACACCCTGCTCGCGCTCGTGTCCACGAGCTCGCGGTGGTGCAGGTAACGGTTCACGTGGGCCTGGTAGATCGCGGTGATGGGGCCGAGGCCCATCGACACGGTCGGGAACTCCCAGAAGTCGGGCAGTGACCGGGGATGGGGGTAGCTCGGCAGCCCCCCGCCGACCTCGTGGCGGAAGTTGTCGAGGTCACCCTCGCCCAGACGGCCCTCGACGAAGGCCCTCGCGTAGATGCCAGGCGAGGCGTGGCCCTGCACGAAGATCTGGTCGCCCGCGCCACCGTCGTCCTTGCCCCGGAAGAAGTGGTTGAAGCCGACCTCGTACAAAGAGGCGGAGCTCGCATAGGTGGACAGGTGCCCGCCGATGCCGTCGGTGCGCATGTTCGCCCGGACGACCATCGCGGCGGCGTTCCAGCGGATGTACGCCCTGATGCGCCGTTCGAGGTACTCGTCGCCGGGGAACCACGGCTCCTCGTCCGCCGGGATCGTGTTCACGTAGGGCGTGGAGACCGTCGCCGGGAAGTCGACCTGGAGGGTGCGTGCGCGCTCGAGGAGCTTCATGAGCAGGAAGCGCGCCCGCGGCCGGCCGTGCGAGCCGACGACCGCGTCGAACGAGTCGAGCCACTCGGCCGTCTCCGAGGAGTCGATGTCGGGGACCTGGTGGGACACCCCGTCGAAGAGCACGTCTCCACGGTAGCGCCCGAAAGGCGCGCTGCCGCGTCGGAGGCCGCGGTGTAGACCACCCTGCGTGATCACCGTGTACACGGACGGTTCGTGCCTCGGGAACCCCGGCCCCGGTGGGTGGGCGTGGGCGGTTCCCGAGCAAAGGTTCGAGAGCGGCGCCGACCCCCATACCACGAACCAGCGAATGGAGATCACCGCGCCCCTGAGAGCGCTCCAGTCCCTCGGGCAGAGCTCGGGCGCCGACGGGATCCTGGTGCGGAGCGACTCCACGTACGTGGTGAACTGCTTCGTCCAGCGCTGGTGGGCCGCTTGGCAGAGGAAGGGCTGGCGGAACGCGCAGGGCAAGCCCGTCGCGAACCGCGACCTGTGGGAGCCGCTGCTCGCGCTCGCGCTCGACCCGGCGATGCTGGTGCGCTTCGAGTGGGTGAAGGGCCACTCGGGCGACCGGTGGAACGACGTCGTCGACGAGCTCGCGAACGCAGCAGCGTCCGCGGGCTCCGGTCGCGCCGGCACGTTCTGACCCGCACCCACGGACCGTCCCGCACCCTTGGGCGGGGTCCATGTGACCGGTGCCGCCGCGCCGACCCTCTCCCGTCTGGCCCGGTCCCCTCGGCCGCACCTACCATCGGCGGCATGGAGCTCGAAGGATCGTCCGCACTCGTCACCGGCGCCGCTTCCGGCCTGGGCGCCGCAACGGCCAGGGCGCTCGCGGCGGAAGGTGTGCACGTGACCGTCTTCGACCTGAACGCAGACGGCGCCGAGGCCGTCGCGCGAGAGGTGGGCGGGGACCACGTCGCGGGCGACGTCACCGACCCCGACAACTGCCAGCGGGCCGTGGACCAGGCGGCGTCCGCCGGCACGCTCAGGATCGCCGTGAACTGCGCCGGCACGGGATGGATCGGCCGCGTGATCGATCGCCAAGGCAACCCGCACCCGCTCGAGCCCTTCGAGTTCATCCAGCGGCTGAACGTGTTCGGCACCTTCAACGTGATGACGAAGGCCGCGGCCGCGATCGCCAAGACCGAGCCGCTCCAGGACGCCGAGCGCGGGGTCATCGTGAACACCGCGTCGGTGGCCGCGTTCGACGGTCAGACCGGCCAGCTCGCGTACTCCGCGTCCAAGGGCGCGATCGTGGGCATGACGCTCCCCGCCGCCCGCGACCTCTCGGTTGTCGGCATCCGGGTCGTGACCATCGCGCCGGGGATGTTCGACACCCCGCTCCTCGGCCTGCTCCCCGAGGAGCAGCGCCGTTCGCTGGGAGCGTCGGTGCTGTTTCCCAAGGTGCTCGGCGACCCTGCACGCTATGGCGCGCTCGTCGTCCACATCGCCCGCAACAGCTACCTGAACGCGGAGGTCGTCAGGCTCGACGGCGGCATCAGAATGCCGCCGAAATAGGCGGTTCGGTGCGCCTTGTCGAGGCGGAGGGCGTCCGCCTCTTCCCGGTTGGCCTCGGCACCGCTCAGTTCGGCTCCCGGCATTGGGGCTACGGCGCGGCCTACGACGAAGAGGTCGCCCCGCGCATCGTCGAGCGCTCCCTCGATCTCGGCGTCCAGCTGGTCGACACCGCGGAGATCTACTCCTTCGGCCGCGCCGAGCGCATCGTCGGCGCCGCGCTCGCCCGGCGGCGGGAGGAGGCGTTCCTGGCGACCAAGCTCTTCCCGGTCCTTCCGGCCGATCCCGTCGTCGGTCGTCGGGCTCGGGGCAGCCTCCGGCGTCTCGGAACCGACCACGTGGACCTCTACCAGGTCCACTGGCCGAACCCGGTGGTGCCGCAACGCGCAGTCGCCGACGCGCTGTCGAGGCTTCTCGACGCGGGCCGGACGCGCCACGTCGGGGTGAGCAACTACCCGCTCGCGCGCTGGCAGGAGCTGGAGCGCCTTCTCGGCCGCCCGGTCCTCTCCAACCAGGTGCGCTACAGCCTCACCGACAGGGCGCCCGAGCGCGAGCTGCTGGATTGGGCCGAGGCGCACGGCCGGGTGCTCATCGCCTCCAGCCCGCTCGCCCGGGGGCTCCTCTCGGGCCGCTACGGACCGGACCGGAGGCCGGCGGGTGCTCGGGCGGAGACCGGCGCGTTCCGCCCCGAGAGCCTCGCCGCCGTCGCCCCGCTCCTCGAGCTCCTGCGCGAGATCGCCGACGCGCACGGTGCGACGCCCGCGCAGATCGCGCTCGCCTGGGTCGTCCGGCGTCCGAACGTGGTGGCGATCCCTGGCGCGTCGTCGGTCGAGCAGGCCGAGGAGAATGCCGCGTCGGCGGACGTCCAGCTCAGTTCGGCGGAGGACGACGCGCTCACTGCGGCATCCGACGCCTACCGACCGGTGCGCGCCGGCATGGGCGCCCGTGCGGGGGTGGCGGGTCGCAGGCTGCGGCGGGTGCTCGACGGCCTTCGAGCCTGACGCCTAGGCTCTCGGCCGTCCGCGCGTAGTCTCTTGATTGTCCGCGCACCGCGCGCGGGACCCCCGAGGAGGTTCGGTGGACTACGACGTGGTGATCATCGGCGGCGGCCCGGGTGGGTACGCCGCCGCCCTCTACGGCGCGTCCGGGGGGCTACGGATCGCGCTCGTCGAGTCCACAAAGGTCGGCGGCACCTGCCTGCACCGCGGGTGCGTGCCGGCAAAGGAGTTCCTCGAGTCCGCTGCCGTGTACCGCACGGTGCGGGGCGCTTCGGAGTTCGGCATCTCGACCGGGGAGCCGACCGTCGATTTCGCGGTGAACCAGCGTCGGAAGGTCGCGGTGGTCGACCAGCTCTACCGTGGGCTCAGCGGGCTGCTGCGGGGTCGCAACATCACGATTCTCTCGGGGACCGGGACGCTCCTCGGTGCCGGCCGCGTCCGGGTGGTCGACGGGCCCGACGCGGGGACCGAGATCTCCGGTCGCCATGTCGTCCTCGCTGCAGGCTCGGTGCCGCGGACGCTTCCGGGGCTCGACGTGGACGGCCGTTACGTGATGACCTCCGACGAGGTCCTCGAGCTCCAGCACGTGCCGTCCTCCGTGGCCGTCGTCGGCGGCGGAGCAATCGGCTGCGAGTTCGCGTCGCTACTCTCCGACCTCGGCTCCAAGGTGAGCGTGCTCGAAGCGCTCGATTCGATTCTCGTCGGCTGCGACGAGGAGATCTCGACCGTGGTCGCGCGGTCGTTCACGAGGCGGGGCATGGAGATCGTCACGGGCGCCCAGGTGAAGGGGCATACTCCGAAGCCCGACGGCTCGCGCACCGTGGTCCACCTCGGCGACGGCAGGGAGATCGAGGTCGAGGCGGTGATCGTCTCGGTCGGGCGCCGGCCGCGCACCGAGGGGCTCCTGTCCGAGGGGACCGGGGTGCAGCTGGACGAACGCGGCTTCGTGGTCGTGAACCATCTCATGCAGACCCACGAGCGCAACGTCTGGGCAGTCGGCGACGTGTGCGCCGGGACGCCCCAGCTCGCGCACGTCGCCTTCGAAGAAGCGGTGCTCGTCGTCAAGGGGATCCTCGGCGAGCCGATGGTCCCGGTCGACTACGAGCGCGTGCCGTGGGCCATCTACTGCCATCCCGAGGTCGCGTTCGCCGGGCTCACCGAGACGCAGGCGGTCGGGCGGGGGATCCCCGTCCTGGTGAAGAAGGACCCGTTCGGAGGTAACAGCCGTGCACGCATCATCGGCGACACCGAGGGTCTCGTGAAGGTCGTCGCCGAACGGCTCGGTGACGGGAGCGCCGGCAGGATCCTCGGAGTCCACATGGTGGGTCCGTGGGTCACCGAGCAGATCGGAGCCGGGTACCTGGCAGTCAATTGGGAGGCGACCCCCACAGAGGTCGCGCAGTTCGTCCAGCCGCACCCCTCCCTGTCCGAGGCGTTCGGGGAGACGGTGATCGCATTGACGGGAAGGGGATTGCACGTTGGCTGATGTCACCATGCCGC
The DNA here is from genome assembly GCA_050743605.1 of Acidimicrobiales bacterium. Lineage (GTDB taxonomy): Bacteria > Actinomycetota > Acidimicrobiia > Acidimicrobiales > RAAP-2 > JAJYVT01. The sequence goes on along the minus strand of JBOGGB010000182.1, from coordinate 323 downwards.
AGCTCGGCGAGACGGTCACGGAAGGGACCATCACTCGTTGGATGAAGTCCGTAGGGGAGCAGATCGAACGCGACGAGCCGCTGTTCGAGGTCTCGACGGACAAGGTCGACTCCGAGGTCCCGGCACCGGCGAGCGGAGTCCTGTCGGAGATCCTCGTCCAGGAAGGCGAGACGGTCGCGGTCGGCGCCCGCCTTGCGGTGATCTCCGACGGCCAGACCGGCGCGGTCGGCGCCGAGCCCGCTACGGCGCAGGCACCCTCGGCGCCTGCGCCACCGCCACCGCCCGCACCCTCGGCGCCTGCGCCACCGCCACCGCCCGCACCC
>JBOGGB010000181.1:0-5613 GCA_050743605.1 Acidimicrobiales bacterium | reverse complement strand
GTCCGGCGCAGCTACGTCCGGGTCCGGAGCAATGAGTCGAGGAGAGTCACCTGCCGAAGCCGAAGGAGGACGCCATCGTGCTCGAGGACACGGTGGTGGAGCCGTTGCCCAACGCGATGTTCCGAGTGGAGCTCGAGAACGGGCACAAGGTGCTGGCCCACAGCTCCGGGAAGATGCGGATGCACCGCATTCGCATCCTGCCGGGGGACAAGGTACAGGTCGAGATCACGCCGTACGACCTGAACCGGGGCCGGATCACCTATCGCTACAAGTGAGGCAGGCAGGAAGGAACGTCATGAAGGTGCGACCCAGTGTCAAGCCGATCTGCGAGAAGTGCAAGGTGATCCGCCGCCACGGCCGAGTGGTCGTGATCTGCGAGAACCCTCGGCACAAGCAGCGGCAGGGCTAGGACAGGAGATCAGCAGATGGCCCGCATCGCCGGAGTGGACGTCCCGCGTGAGAAGCGCGTGGAGGTGTCCCTCACCTACATCTACGGGATCGGCCCCACGAGGGCCCGTGAGATCCTCGCCCGTACGGGGGTGCACCCCGACACCCGGGTTCGCGACCTCACCGACGAAGAGGTCGTCCGTCTTCGTAGCGACATCGACGCGAGCCTGGAGGTCGAAGGGGACCTGCGGCGCGACGTCGCCCAGGACATCAAGCGCAAGATGGAGATCAACTGCTACCAGGGGGTCCGGCATCGTCGGGGTCTGCCGGTCCACGGACAGCGGACGCATACGAACGCTCGGACGCGAAAGGGCCCGAAGAAGACCGTCGCCGGGAAGAAGAAGGTTCGCAAGTAGATGCCCAGGCCGACCAAGCAGCAGGGATCCGTCCGGCGGCCCCGTCGCCGCGAACGCAAGAACGTGAGCCACGGGGTGGCGCACATCAAGAGCTCGTTCAACAACACGATCGTCTCGATCGCCGACCCCGAGGGCAACGTGCTCGCCTGGGCGTCAGCGGGGAACGTGGGCTTCAAGGGCTCTCGCAAGTCGACGCCGTTCGCCGCGCAGCTCGCCGCCGAAGCCTGTGCGCGCAAGGCGATGGAGCACGGCGTCCGCAAGGTGGACGTGCTGGTGCGCGGTCCGGGCTCGGGGCGGGAGACGGCGATCCGGTCCCTGGCGGCCGCAGGTATCGAGGTCGTCGGCATAAAGGACGTGACGCCGATCCCGCACAATGGAGTCCGCCCGAAGAAGCGTCGACGGGTCTGAGGAGTCGGGATGGCACGCTACACGGGTCCCGTCTGTCGCCTCTGCCGGCGGGAGCGCACGAAGCTTTTCTTGAAGGGCGAGCGATGCTTCTCGCTGAAATGTCCGGTTTCCGAGGCCGTCACGGACCGGCACAGTCGCGCGTACCCTCCCGGCGAGCATGGCCGTGATCGGATGCGTCAGGGGTCGGAGTACCTCACGCAGCTGCGTGAGAAGCAGAAGGCCCGCCGCATCTACGGTGTCTTCGAGAAGCAGTTCCGGAATCTCTACGAGGAGGCCGACCGCCTCCCGGGGATCACGGGAGAGAACCTGCTGCGAATGCTCGAGATGCGCCTCGACAACGTGGTCTTCCGTGCCGGCTGGGGGGCGAGCCGGGCGCAGGCTCGCCAGTTCGTGCGCCACGGCCACGTGCTCGTGAACCGAAAGCGCGTCACTATCCCGAGCTACCGGGTACGCAAGGGTGACGAGATCACCTTGCGAGAGCCCTCCCGTCAGATCTTCGTCGTACGGCGCAACATGGACACGCTCGACCGCCAGCGTCCTCCGTGGCTCGAGGCGAGCGAGGGGGGTTTCAGCGTCGAGGTACTGAACCCGCCGCTGCGCGACCACATCGACGAGCCTGTGCAAGAGCAGCTGATCGTCGAGTACTACTCCAAGTAACGATCGAGGAACCACATTCCGATGCTCATCATCCAACGTCCCAGTGTCGAGGTCTTGGACGAGGAAGGCGGCGACCGCCAGCGGTTCGCGGTCGGCCCGCTCGAGCCAGGCTTCGGCCACACGCTCGGGAACTCGCTCCGCCGCACGCTGTTGTCGTCCATTCCGGGCGCAGCAGTCACCCAGGTGCGTTTCGACGGCGCCCTCCACGAGTTCGCCACCCTGCCGGGGGTGAAAGAGGACGTGACCGACATCATCTTGAACCTGAAGGACCTCCTGGTCCGGGTGCACTCGGATGAGGAGGTCACGCTCCGGTTCGACAAGCGCGGCCCTGGAGACGCCGTCGCAGGCGATCTGCAGACGAATTCCGACGTCGAGATCCTCAATCCCGACCTCCACATCGCAACCTTGAACGCCAAGGGCCACCTCGCCTTCGACCTGACGTTGGAACGCGGACGTGGGTACGTGTCCGCTGACCGGAACAAGAAGTCCTCCGTGATCGGCGTGATCCCTGTCGACTCGATCTTCTCGCCTGTCCGAAGGGTCACGTTCCAGGTGGAGCCCGTGCGCGTGGAGCAGTCCACCGACTTCGACCGCCTGGTGCTCGACGTCGAGACGGACGGCTCGATCACTCCGCGCGAGGCGCTGGCGTCGGCCGGCGACACCCTGCGGGCGCTCGTGGGGCTCGTCGCGGACCTCGAGGAGTCCCCCCAGGGCCTCGAGTTGGGCGAGACCGGCAGCGTGTCGGGCGGCTCCCCGGACCTCGACCTGCGGATCGAGGATCTCGAGCTCTCCGAGCGGCCGCGCAACTGCCTGAAGCGCGCGCAGGTCAACACCATCGGGGAGCTGGTCCAGCGCACCCCCGACGAGCTCCTCGCCATCACGAACTTCGGCCAGAAGTCGCTCGACGAGGTCATCCAGCGCCTCGACGAGCGCGGGCTGTCGCTGCGAGGCAGGGACTGAGGACGGGACGACATGCAGGGGACGCCGAAGCGAGGCCGCCGCATGGGCGGCGATGCCGCCCATCAGAAGGCGATCTTGGGCAATCTCGTGGCTTCGCTCATTGCCGCGGAGACGCTCGTGACCACCGAGTCGAAGGCGAAGATGCTGCGTCCGGTCGCCGAGAAGTGCATCACCGCGGCGCGCAAGGGCGGCGTGCACCAGCAGCGCCAGGTCGTCGCACTCATCCGTGATCGCGACATGACCCACAAGCTGTTCCACGAGATCGCGCCCCGCTACACGGACCGTCCGGGTGGCTACACGCGGATCTTGAAGCTGGGCCCGCGCTCGGGCGACAACGCGCCGATGGCGCGCATCGAGTTCGTCTGACCGAGACCCGGCGCTGGCGGCTGCTGCTCGCCTACGAGGGGAGCAGCTTCCGGGGCTTCGCCGTGCAAACGGGTGTTCCCACCGTCGCGGGCGAGCTTGCCGGCGCGATCGCCCGTTCCGCGCACCTTGCCGACCCGCCGCCCGTCGTCTGCGCGGGCCGCACCGACGCCGGGGTGCACGCGACCGGCCAGGTGGCTCACCTGGACCTCCCCGCATCGTTCGACGGGGACCTCGTGCGTGCGGTGAACCGGCAGCTCGCGCCCAGGATCGTCGTGAGGGCAGCGGTGCCTGTCGGCGACGACTTCGACGCCCGGCGGTCGGCCGTCTTCCGGCGCTACCGCTACCTGGTCTGGAACGCCGCCGTGCCCGACCCGCTGCTCGCCGGGCTGGCGTGGCACGTCGCCGAGCCGCTCGACGTGAAGGCGATGGCCTCGGCCGCCGACCCCCTCCTCGGGGAGCACGACTTCCGGGCCTTCTGCCGGCGGCCGCCGGGGCGCCAGCCCGCCGAGCCGATCCGGCGCAAGGTGATCAGAGCCTGCTGGCGGCGGGTGCCCGCCACGTCCCTCTGCGAGGAGCCCGAGGGGGCCGAGACGTCCTCGCTGCTCCGCTTCGACGTGGTCGCGGGCTCCTTCTGTCACCAGATGGTGCGTTCCATCGTGGCCGTCCTCGTCGACGCAGGCCGGGGCAGGGCGACGGCGGCGACTGTCGTGGCGCTCCTCGCAGCAGGCTCGCGGGAAGGCACGCCGAAGCCCGCGCCCGCGCACGGGCTCTGCCTGGTCGAGGTCGGCTATGACGCCGGAGACCGGGGTGCCGGCCGGCCAGGATGACGAGCCCTTCCGAGCGGTCGGACCTTCGCCCTGAGGCGGCTTGCCTCGCTCCCGGCGCCCCGTTAGGCTTTCTTGCCGTCTCAACGACCCTTCGAGGAACCTTCTTGCGTACCTACACCCCCAAAGCGGGCGAGATCGAGCGTGTCTGGCATCTCGTCGATGCCGACGGTCTCGTGCTCGGCCGTCTCGCGACCGAGGTGGCGCGCCGCCTGCGCGGCAAGCACCGCCCGACGTTCGCCCCCCACTTCGACACCGGCGACCACGTGGTCGTCGTGAACGCCTCGAAGATCGTGCTCACCGCAGGGAAGGGTGACGACAAGTTCGCCTACCGCCACAGCGGCTATCCCGGCGGGCTCAAGAAGACGAGCTATTCCGAGCTGCTTGCGACGCGCCCCGACGAGCTCGTGCGGCGCGCCGTGCGGGGCATGCTCCCGAAGGGAACCCTCGGCTGGCAGCAGCTCTCCAAGCTGAAGGTCTACTCGGGGCCAGACCATCCGCACGCGGCCCAATCACCCGAGCTCCTCGACATCCCCACCGCCCGGCGGGCAGGCTGATCGTGCCGGCACCGCTGTCGCAGACGACCGGGCGCCGCAAGGAAGCGGTCGCCCGTGTCCGGTTCCGCCCCGGTCAGGGCGCGATCACCGTCAACCGCCGCGCCTTTGCGGACTATTTCCCCTCGGCCACGCACCGGATGCTCGCCACCGAGCCCCTGCGCGTCACGAGCCGCGTCGAGTCCTACGACATCGACGCGACGATCGGCGGCGGCGGTATGTCGGGTCAGGCGGGCGCGCTCCGCCTGGGCATCGCCCGAGCCCTGTGCGCGCTCGACCCGGACCTTCGGACCGCACTCAAGCGGGCCGGGCTCCTCACGCGCGACGCGCGCGAGAAGGAGTCCAAGAAGTACGGCCTGAAGAAGGCGCGCAAGGCCCCGCAGTACTCCAAGCGGTAGCGCGTGGCCCGTCCGGGCTTCGGCACCGACGGGGTGCGTGGGGTCGCCAACGCAGAGCTCACGCCCGAGCTCGCAGTCGGCCTCGGCCGCGCGGCGGCACACGTGCTCGGAGCGAGGGCCTTCGTCGTCGGACGTGACACCCGCGAGTCCGGGACGATGCTCCAGAGCGCCCTGTCCGCGGGGATGGCGTCGGGCGGCGCCGACGTGGTGGACGTCGGGGTGCTGCCCACCGCCGGAGTCGCCTTCGTGGCCGAGCGCCGCCGCCTTCCTGCGGCCATGGTCTCCGCGTCGCACAACCCCTATCTCGACAACGGCATCAAGTTCTTCGACGAGGGGGGGCTGAAGCTCCCGCCGGAGGTGGAGGCGCAGATCGAGGCGGAGCTCGTCGGCCCGGTGCTCGGTCCGCGCATCGGCGTCCTCGGGTCGGACTCCGCCGCCTGCGGCGAGTACGTCCACCACCTCGTGGCGTCGCTGGAGGGCCGCAGGCTCGACGGCCTGCACGTCGTCGTCGACTGTGCGAACGGGGCCGCGTCGAAGGTCGTCCCGGCTGTGTTCGCGGACCTCGGGGCGGATCTCGATCCACTGTTCACCGAGCCGGACGGGACCAACATCAACGACGCGTGCGGCTCGACCCAACCCCAGC
>JBOGGB010000180.1:0-5248 GCA_050743605.1 Acidimicrobiales bacterium | reverse complement strand
CCGCTGACCATCACGAGGACGCCCAATTCCTCGGCATGGTCGACGAGGGTTCGCACCGCGTCCGACCAGGTGGAGCCCCGGTCGTCAGGGTCGAAGCTGAGGGTCGCCCTGATCCGCTCGGCGGCCTCCACAACGGGCACCGACGTCGTTAGCGACCCGACGAAGGTGACAGGATCCTCCCTGGTCACCTGGGCAAAGTCCCGGTACCACTCCTGTCGCTGCTGGCATTGGAAGATCGTGTCGAGCAGGTCGGGGCTGGGCCGGCGCACTCCGACGTCACCCATCGACCGGTAGTCGGGGATCGGCACCTGTTCCTCGGGCGGTTCGGGGAGGAAGAGAAATCCGACCGGCGTGTGCGTCGCCCGGGCGAAGTCCTCGAGCTGCTTCAGCGTCGGAGTCCGCTCACCGCTCTCCCACTCGGCAAGCTTTGGGAACCTGGTCGCCAGCTCGTCAACGCCCAGCCCGGACCGCTCGCGTGCCCACTCGAGTACCCAAGGGCTCACCGCGGCGCGTACCGAAGTGGTCATCTCGGGACCGTATCGTCGGGCTGTGACGGGCTCTTCACTGGGCCGGCGGCGCCGTCAAGCCCAAGCGCTGTCAGAACCTGGTGGTAGAGATCACCGACTTCACCCGGACACGGGACGTTCTCGGCCAGCCAACGACCTATCCGCACCTTGCTCGAACCGACCGCTTGCGCTGCTTCGGAGAGCTTGCCCGGAGCCACTGACTCCGCAAATGCCTCAAACGATTCGTCGCCGACGATGCCGTTTCTCTTCTCGGCCCTGGTCCACCCAGAGGCGAGGGTCAAGACAGCGTGCTCGCGACCGACAGTAACGACCTCCTCGAAGGTGAGATCGGTGTCATCGGCGCCCAGGCTCTTGTCCACGAACGCTCGTAGGGAGGTATCCCCGGCACCGGCGCTGAGGACCTGCCGAAAGATGTGGCTGCCCCGCATATCAGCTCGGAACGGGCCGCCGTCGCACACGATCACCCACGGAATCCCGAGCGCAAAGAGAAGGGCCAGCACCGGCACGAAGTGCTTTTCTCCTCCGACCGAAAAGAACCCGAGGTGGAGGTGAGCGGGTGTCCCGAGCGCGCGTGCCGTCTCGCTCCGCTCGAACCACAGAGGGAGCGCTCCGAGCTCCGTCTCGCCCTCGACAAGGACAGCTCCGGCCGCAAACAGCAGTCCGCGGGCATCAGCCGACAGGGAAAACTCGCGGAGGATCCGCGACTCCAGCTGATGATCTGCTGCCGCGTTCGCCGCGGCCGTGGCATATCGCCGGAGAACCGTCGCGCCGTTCGAGCGGGTGAGCCGCACGACGCCAGCGAGGTCGTTGGGCTTCTCGATCGGGACCAGGTACAGCGAATGGGTGACGACGAGGAACTGTCCCGGGGCCTCCCGCACGCGTGCGGCGAGCAGGCACTGCCACGCGGGATGCAGGCTGAGCGCCGGCTCGTCCAGCACGACCACGCGGGGAGTTCTGGAATCGGAGACACGAGCTTGGGCGTCATCCTCGCGCTGGGACTCGCACCCAGCGACATGTCCACCGTGGGCATTGCGACTGCGACGCGCTGTCACGCGTTCTCCAACGCGATCGCCGCTCCCATGTCCTTCGCCTCGAGGAGGTGCCGGTAGCGGTTCACCATGTCGACGGTGCGCCAGCCGTGACGGTCCATCACCTCGCCGACGGCTGCGCCCTTCTTCAGGAGCGTGGTCGCCGAGTGGTGCCTCAGGTCGTGCAGGCGCATCGGTGGCACGCCAGCCGCTTTACACATGCCAACGAAGACTCGCGTGAGCGTGTGCGGGTTGTACGGGGAGGCCCCCACCGGATCCGGGGAGAAGATGTAGGCCGAAGACGTGAGACTCACTCCGCACGCGCGTGCACGCTCCTCGCAACGCTCCTTGTGCTCGGTGAGGATAGCGACCGTGCGGGGCCCGATCGCGATCCTGCGCCGGTCACCGGTCTTGGTGCCCTTCACCTCGCTGCCGCCGGGAACGGCGGAGACCGATCTCGAAATGAGGACGCTGCCCCCGTCGAGGTCCACATCCGCCCACTGCAGCCCGGCCGCCTCTCCACGGCGGCACCCAGTCCAGGCGATAAGTGCGATCACCGTTCCCCAGTCCGGGTCGGTGCGAAGTGCGTGCTCGAGCAGTGCCCTTACGGCGGCCGAGGATGGCGGGTCGATCTTCCTCGCCCGGAGCGGTGGGAGCTCGACGCCCTGGGTGGCCACAACACCCGTCAAGCTCCGCTTGTGCGCCCACGCAAGGGCCTGACGCATCGCCCAGTGGAGCTTGCGGACCGAGGATCCCGACATGCCGTGCTCGACGAGGTCGGCGTACAGGTCCTCGATGTGGTGAGCACGGAACCTGTCCACGGGCAGACGCTTTAGGTCGTCGGGCACGTGGGTGATCGCCACCCGGTAGCGGTCGAGCGTCGAGGCCGAGAGATGCGCCTTCCGGGAGGCGAGCCAGCGAGTGAGCACCTCACCGAGCGAGACCCGAGCAGTCGGAGCCCGTCCTCCGCCGGTGACCTCGGTCACGAAGCGGGCGAGCTCCCGCTCAGCATCTCGGCGAGATCCGCGGAACGTCATCCTCGCGTAGCGACGCTTGCGCGCCTCAGTGTCGAAGCCGATGTAGGCGACCAGCTCCCACGATGTCTTGCCGCGCTGTCGGATGCTCCCGGCCACGGTCTTCTCCCGAGTGATTGGCAATTGATTGGCAACTCGGCCGCTGCTGTTGAGCACAGTACCACAATCGACTCTTACCAGGGGAAACACCGGCGCCCCCGCTGGGACTCGAACCCAGGCACCCGGCTCCGGAGGCCGGTGCTCTATCCGCTGAGCTACGGGGGCATGCACGATGCGGTCGAGGTGTCCGAGGAGCCGACGGATGACGGTCCTGATCGTTCGCGCGCATGGATGGTAGTGCCGTCACCACGAGACCGAGTCCCGCCCTGTCGTATCCTTCGGCATGCCCAGCCACGCTCGCTCGAGCGCGTCCAGCGACCCCGGCACGAGAACGATCCTCCCGGGCGGGGCGCTGGCTCGGCATCTCCTGCCCGACACGGCCGAGACGGGGGCGGACGGGCACCTCCAGGTGGGGGGTGTGGACCTCGTGGACCTGGCGAAGGAGCTCGGCACCCCGCTCTTCGTCTACGACGAGGCCCACCTTCGAGCCAGGTGCCGCGAAGCCGTCCACGCCTGGGGCGACGGGGTCGCCTTCGGCACCAAGGCGTTCCTCTGCAAGGCGATGGCGCGCCTCGCCCACGAAGAAGGCATGTGCCTGGACGTGTCGACGCTCGGCGAGCTCCACGTCGTGCTCACCGCCGGGGTTCCGGCGTCACGCGTCGTCCTGCACGGCAACAACAAGTCTGAGACGGAGATCCGCGCCGCGCTCGCCGCTGGGGTCGGGCGGATCGTGGTGGACTCGTTCGACGAGATCGCCCGTCTCGGGGAGCTCACCGACGAGCCTGTGAGCGCGGCAGCTCCTACGGGTGATCCACCACGACCGAACGGACGGCCCAAGGTGCTCGTCCGGGTGACTCCTGGCGTGGAGGTCCACACCCACGAGTTCGTCAGGACGGGGCAGGAGGACACGAAGTTCGGCTTCTCGGTCGCGTCCGGCGCGGCGTCCAAGGCCGTTGCCGCGCTCGAGCTGCTCCCCGGCGTCGAGCTCGTCGGCGTACACGCGCACATCGGGAGCCAGGTCTTCGACGTCGCGCACTTCGAGGAGGCGGCCCGCGTGCTGGGCGAGTTCGCCGCCCCGCTGGGCCTCCCGGAGCTGGTCGTCGGTGGGGGCCTCGGCGTCGCCTACCTCGGCGAGGAGACGGCTCCCACCCAGCAGGAATGGGCCGAGGCCACGCGCCACGCCTCCTTGCAGGCTGGGGTGGGTCCACGGACCAGGATCACCGCGGAGCCCGGACGCTCCATCGTCGCGCGCGCCGGGGTCACCCTCTACACGGTCGGTACGATCAAAGACCTCCCCGGCATCCGCACCTACGTGGCCGTCGACGGAGGCATGAGCGACAATCCGCGTCCCGTCCTCTACGGCAGCGGCTACGAGGCCTTCCTCCCCCGCTCCCCGGGCGCATCGCGCCCGAAGGCCGTGAGGATCGTCGGCAAGCATTGCGAGACGGGTGACGTCCTGGTGGACGAGGCGCACGTCCCTGCCGACTTGGCGGTGGGCGACGTCCTGGCGACCCCGGTCACCGGTGCCTACGGCTACTCGATGGCGTCCAACTACAACAAGGTGCCCCGCCCGGCCGTCGTCTTCGTCCGCGAAGGCGAGGCGACGGTCGTCATCCGGCGGGAGACGGTGGAGGACCTGCTTCGTCTGGAGACGTGATCCGCTGCCTGCGCCCGCTCACCCTTCGGGAGCGGTCTGGCCGGAAGGGTTGGAGGGCGTCGTCGCGGTTGCCGCTGCGGTCGTGGTGGACTTGGCCGGCGGGACAGGCGGGGCGGTAGTGGTCGTCGGGGCGGTCGTGGTCGTCGTGGCGGTCGTGGTCGTCGTGGCCGGCGGGCGCGTCGTGGTCGTCGTGGCCGGCGGGCGCGTCGTGGTGGTCTTGGCCGGCGGGGCGGTGGTGGTGGTCGTGGTGGTCGTGGACGCCGGCGGGGCGCCGCCCGCGCTCGGCCCGACCACGGTGACGAGGGTGCCGATCGGGGTGTAGGGCCACAGCTGGCCGGCTGTTCCGATGGGCATCTCGACGCAGCCGTTGCTCTGCGGCCAGCCGTAGGTCGCGCGCGGGAAGCCGTGGAGCGCCTCGCCGCTGTCGAAGTAGCTCGCCCAGGGCACGCGAGGGTCTGTGTACTTCGACCCTGTGACGTTCGTCCCCTTCATGTCGGAGTACCGAACGTGCTCGAAGACTTGGAAGGTCCCGTCTGTCGTGTTGGCACCGGGAACCCCCGTGTTCACGGGGATGCGGCTGAACTGGAGCGCCCCGTTCACCCACGCTGTGACGTGCTCGGGCTCGAACTTTGTGACGATGACGTAGCTGACCGGCTCGGTGTTCGACTTCTGGCTCGCGATGTCGCCCAGCAGCGTTGCCCACACGGCTGGGCCCTCGAGGCCGTCGACCGAAAGGCCGTTCTCTGTCTCGAACATCATCACGGCACTTTTTGTGATCGCGTTCGCCGATCCGGGCACCCATTGGTCGGTGAGGCCAAGGGGCAGCCCCGCCCACCGCCATGCGAATGTGCCGGGCTGCGGAGCGGTCATCGCCAAGGGGGTGGGGGTGGGACCGCTGTAGGA
>JBOGGB010000179.1:0-3214 GCA_050743605.1 Acidimicrobiales bacterium | reverse complement strand
ACGTGACCCCGTGCACCACCTACGACTTCCGGGTCACCTCTCACGCGGTCGTGGCGGCGGGCGCTCCCGTCTACGACACGGCACTGCCGGGCTTGACGCTCGTGACGTGCTGGCCGACCGATGCGCTGTGGTTCACTCCCGACCGGTACCTCGTCACCGCGACCGAAGTGTCGAAGGAGCCGACCGGCCCTTCGCCTCGGGCGTACCTTGCCGCCTCGAGCCCACCGACCGTGCCGGTGCCCGCCCCGCTCGCCGCCCAGGGAGTGACACTGGCGACCTACGCGCTGCCGATGGGCACGTTCACGCTCACCGGATCCCCGGACCGGGCCTGGGCTCGGACCACGAGCCCGCTCCTCGCCTCCGACTCGGCGGTCGAGGCATTCATCGCGGGCGTGCGGGCGCTCGGCGAGGGCCAGCTGGGCTGGTGGCACGCGATCGCCCCCGGGGTCGGCGCGCCGGCGCCCCTCGTCGGGGCACGCGAGCTGCGCTACCTGAGCGCGACCGAGGTGACCGAGGGCGCGCAGGGCTCCGCGGTGAGGACGGTGAGCCTGTCGGACACCATCTCGACGAGCGGCGGGGAGCATCCCGGCCGCTACACGATGCGTGTCGGGACGACCGTCCGCGGGGGCACGCTCACGATCTCGTCGTGGAGGATCGCTCCCGCCTGAGCCGCGCTCGCGGCTGAGCCTCGCTCGCAGGGCGCCCCGCCGCCTCAGTCCTCGGGGGGGAGCTCCACTTCGACCACCTCGAGCTTCCCGGCCGCGTGGTCGGCGCGCAGCTGCTTCTTGTCGAACTTGCCGACCGACGTCTTGGGGATCTCCTCTGCGAAGGCCCAACGCTCGGGGAGCCACCAGCGCGCGACGCGCCCGCACAGGAACCGGACGAGCTCATCGGCTCCCGGCTCCCTGCCGGGAGCCCGCACGACCACCACGAGCGGCCGTTCCTGCCACTTCGGGTCCGGCACCGCGACGACCGCCGCTTCGTAGACGTCGGGATGGCCCATCACCTCGTTCTCGAGCTCGACCGAGGAGATCCACTCGCCGCCAGACTTGATCACGTCCTTGGTTCGGTCGGTGATCTGCATGAAGCCGCGTGCGTCCAGGGTCCCGACGTCGCCGGTTCGCAGCCAGCCGTCGTGGAACCTCGCGGGGTCGGGGTCCTTGTAGTACGAGGCGGTCACCCACGGGCCGCGGATCTCGAACTCCCCCACCGTCTCGCCGTCTCGGGGCGCCACCTGTCCGTCGGGACCCACGACCCGCAGCTCCACCCCGGCGGCGACCCGCCCCGTCTTGGCCCGCCAGTCGAGCTCCTGGTCGGCGGGCGCGTCCTTCGGCGGGATCCCGAGAGCCGCCAGCGGGCTCGTCTCGGTCATCCCCCAACCCTGGGTGATCGGGACGCCCACCCGGTCACGGAAGGCCTCGATGAGCGAGCGCGGCACGGCGGAGCCGCCGGCCAGCACGTGCCGGAGCGAGGAGAGGTCCGCGTCGGAGGAGGCGGCTGCCCGCAAGAGCTCGTTCCAGATCGTCGGGACGCCGCACGACATCGTCGGGCGCTGCTCGGGGATGATGCGGAGAAGGTCCTCCCCCTTCAAGAACGCCTGCGGCAGCACGAGGCTCGTGCCGGCCATGAAGGCGGCATACGGCGTTCCCCAGGCGTTCACGTGGAACATCGGCACGATCAGGAGGAGCTTGTCGAGCTCGGTCATGCCGATCGCGGCCGCCGACGTCGTGGCCATCGAGTGGAGGACCGTGGAGCGGTGGCTGTAGACGACGCCCTTCGGCTGACCGGTGGTGCCGCTCGTGTAGCACATCGTCGCGGCCGAGCGCTCGTCGAGCTCGGGCCATTCGAAGCCCGGCTCCTCGGCGGCGAGGAGCTCTTCGTAGTCGTGGGTCTCGCCGAGCGCCGACGCGTCGCCCGCGCCGTTCACGACGATCGCCTCGACGGTGGGGAGCTTGTCGGCCACCTGCGCGAGCAGCGGGACCAGCGCCGCGTCGACGACGAGCACCTTGTCCTCCGCGTGGTTGATCACGTAGACGAGGTGCTCGGGGAAGAGGCGGACGTTCACCGTGTGGAGGATGGCGCCCATCGAGGGCACAGCGAAGTAGGCCTCGAGGTGGCTCTGGTTGTTCCACATGAAGGTGCCCACGCGGTCGTCGGACTCGACGCCGAGCCGGACGAGCGCGGACGCCAGGCGCTCCGCGCGCTCGCCGACCTGGGCGAAGGTGGCGGTCCGGTAGCCGCCCGCTTCGACGGTCACCACCTCGCTGCCGGCGTAGACGAACTGCCCGTGCTTGAGGATGCCGCTCACCAGGAGCGGCCCATCCTGCATGGTGCTGCGCATCGGCGTCTCCTCGAGGGGCGCTCCCGTCCTTCAGCGTACCGAGCCGCGCGCACCCACATCCGCGCGGCGGCCCACGGCCCTCGGCTCCCCGACCGTTCCGTTCGGAGGAGCCAGACCGAAGGGAGCTCGACCATGTCCGCCCGCGTGCTCGGAGGGCTGGGCGCCGCGTTCGTCGTGCCGGTGGTGATGCTCGGAGGGGCCGCCGTGGTCGGGCTCACCTCCGCGCTCGGGGGCGGTGCCACAGCGCTCAGCGCGGACAGCGTGCCGTCGCAGGGCGCGCGCTCGGCCATCCCCCTCCCCTATCTCGAGGACTTCGAGGACGCCGCGGCCAGCTGCCCGGGGCTCCCCTGGAGCGTGCTCGCAGGGATCGGACGCGTGGAGAGCGACTTCGGAGCCGGCGCGCAGACGTCGACCGCCGGCGCCGTCGGTCCCATGCAGTTCCTGCCGGCGACCTTCGCCGAGTACGACGAGCCCGTGCCGCCGGGCGGCGCCACACCGCCGAGCTCCGACGATCCGACCGATTCCATCTGGGCGGCTGCGCGGCTGCTCTGTGCGAACGGCGCCAGAGACGGCGCCGACATCTCCGGCGCGATCTACGCCTACGACCACAGTCAGGCCTACGTCGCCGAAGTCCTCTCGTACGCGGCCTCCTACACGGCGCCGGTGGTCGACGCCCCGACCGCGGCGGCCGCCGTCGCCATCAGCTACGCGCTCGACCAGATCGGCACCCCGTACGCCTGGGGCGGGGAGACCCCCGGGGTCGGCTTCGACTGCTCGGGGCTCACCCAGGCGGCGTACGCGGCGGCCGGCGTCTCCATCCCGCGCACCTCCACAGCGCAGTGGACGACACTTCCCCACGTGCCGCTCGAAGAC
>JBOGGB010000178.1:0-1763 GCA_050743605.1 Acidimicrobiales bacterium | reverse complement strand
CCTCCGTGATGCCGGAGTGCTGCCCGCCACCGTCGGGATCGTCGGGGGGACGCCCGTCGTCGGGCTCTCGGCCAGCGAGATCGAGCTTCTGAGCACCCGGACGGTCGCCAAGGCATCGACGCGCGACCTTCCACTGGCCGGGGCCCGGGGCGTGCATGCCGCGACCACGGTCGCCGCGACCGCGTGGCTCGCGTCCCGGGCGGGTGTGCGGATCTTCGCGACGGGCGGCCTCGGTGGCGTGCACCGAGGGGCGTCGCGGACCTTCGACGAGTCCGCGGACCTCTCTGCGCTCTCTCGGATCCCCGTGACGGTCGTCTGCGCGGGGGTGAAGTCCGTCCTCGACGTGGGAGCGACGTTGGAGCGACTCGAGACGTTGGGGGTGAGCGTCGCGGGGTACCGAACCGATCGCTTCCCCGGCTTCTTCGTCGCGGACTCGGGGTTCCCGATCCCCTGGACGCTCGACGGGCCAGCGGACGTGGTCGCGGCGATGAGATCTCGCGACGAGCTTTCCCTCGACTCGGCGCTCGTCGTCGCGAATCCCGTGCCGCCTGAGGAGCAGCTCGATCCGGCATGGCACGATCGGCTGCTTGCCGAAGCGCTGGAGGGTGCGGCGGCGGCGGGAGTCAAGGGTCAAGCGGTGACCCCATTCCTCCTCGACCACCTCCGGCGCGGCTCTGGAGGCGCGAGCTTGGAGGCGAACGTCGCGGCGGTGCGCAACAACGTACGTGTCGCGGCGGCGATCGCTCGTGCCTTTGCGGCATCGCGATGAAGGGGGATGTAGTTGTAGTAGTGGGCGACGTGATGAACGACGTCGTGGTGCGCGCGCTCGGGCCCTTCGAGGCCGGGAGCGACACGGGCAGCGAGATCCGGCGAAGCCCAGGTGGCTCAGGAGCCAACCAGGCGGCGTGGCTCGCCACGCTCGGCGTTCCCGTCCGCTTCTATGGCCGCGCCGGCGTCTCCGACCTCGGGGAGCATGCCGCAGCGCTACTCCGCTCCGGGGTGGACGCACGCCTGGCGGCTGACCTGGAGCTGCCGACGGGCAGCATCGTGGTGCTCGTGGAGGAGGGTGGCGAGCGAAGCATGTACACCGACCGGGGGGCCAACACCCGGCTCGGGGATGCCGACCTCCCTGCTGACCTGCGCGGCGTTGCCCACTTGCACGTCTCGGGCTACGCGCTGTTCGACCCGGGGACCCGTCCGGCAGTCGCCGGCCTCGTTGCCAGGGCCATCGGGGAGCGAGTGCCCGTGTCGACGGACCCGTCCTCGGTGAGCTACCTGCGCGAGATGGATCCCGAGCGTTTCCTCGCGCTCACCGCCGGGGCGGAGACGATCTTCCCCAACGCCGCGGAAGCAGGCCTGCTCACCGGTCGTCGAGACGTCCACGAGGCGGCGCAGGTGCTCGCCGAGAGCTATCCGACGGTCGTCGTCAAGCTCGGGAGGGACGGGGCGCTCCTCGCTCGGCGCGGGGCGCCGCCGGTGCGCGTCGACGCCCTCTGCGTCACTGTCGTCGACACCACCGGTGCCGGGGACGCTTTCTGCGCGGGCTACCTCGCGGCGAGGTGGGGGGGTGCCGGCCCGGAGCAGGCGGTGCACGCGGCGGTCGGGGCATCGGCCCAGGTGACCGCCAGGATGGGGGGTCGGCCGTAGCCATTGCGGCGGAGGGCGACAGAGGTGCGGCGCCTCGGCTCCGTCGCTAGGCCGAAGTTCCCTCTGCGACCCAGTCCGCATCCCGGTGACCAGGGAGAACGCCAGGAGTACTGACT
>JBOGGB010000177.1:0-4508 GCA_050743605.1 Acidimicrobiales bacterium | reverse complement strand
GGTCAGTCGCTGACGAGGTCCATCTCGGCGAAGTGGTGGTGCCTCCAGATCGCGGCCGAGCGCTGCTCGACCGCGTCGGTCTCAGAGACGTCCTCGCCGAACAAGCGCGCCGTCCGAGCGCCCGCGGGGTCGAAGCGGGGCCACCCGGGCTCGCCCGACTTGGCGAAGCCGGTCCACGCCGACAAGATCGCCGCAGAGGCGCGCCGCACACCCGGGCTCGGGGGTTCTTCACCCAGGAGCAGTGCGGAGAAGTCGTCTCCCAGCCCGGCGAAGTTCCCGAAGGTGAGCGGCACGTCGAAGCCGTGGCAGGCGCCGAACGCGCCACCCATCGCGGGCGCCGGCAGGGTGACCTCGAAGACGAACGCGCGCTCGCCGGCCGCGGCGTGCAACTCGGCCAACCGAAGCGTCGCCATGCGGAACAGCCAGTCCGAGAAGGCGACCTCGATCAGCTCGCCGGGCGAACGTTCCGGGTACGCGGCGCGATAGGCCGAGGCGGCGTCGAGGCCGTCTCCCAGCGAGGCGGCGTCCGGGCCGAGCAGGCCGACCATGGAGTCGGCCTCGGCCTCGTCTGCGCGCCCGAGCGTGCCGTCGAGGAAATGGAAGACGCGGTACTCGTTGGCCATGAAGCCCGCCAGGAGGTCGACGCCCCCGGAGGAGCCTGCCGAGATCGCCGCCCACGGCGCGCTCGGGAGCGTCTCGCCGTCGACGACGGGGGAGAAGGGGGTGACGGTGCGCGCGACCCTGCCCCAGGTGCCGGCGAGCGGGGGCATCTTGGCCTGGAAGAGCGCGGCCGCCCTAGAGAGCTGTCCGGGCGTGCAGGTCGCGAAGTCCTCGGCGCTCGGCGAGAGGCCGAGCTCGGCGCCGATGCGCCGAGCCGAGTCCCGGGCGAGGCGTGGCGTGAAGAACGTGCCTGCCACGCTCTGGAGCACCGCCCGGCGGAAGAGGCCCCGTGCCGAGGGCATGGCGAGCAGCGCCGCGATGGACGTGGCGCCGGCCGACTCGCCGAACACGGTGACCTGGGCGGGATCGCCGCCGAAGGCGGCGACGTGCTCCTGCACCCACCGCAGGGCTTCCACCTGGTCGAGCAAGCCCCGGTTCTCCGGCGCCCCCTCCAGCGACGCGAAGCCCTCGGCGCCGAGGCGGTAGTTGACCGTCACGACGACCACGCCCTCGCGGGCGAGGTTCGCACCGTCGTAGACCGGCTGGCCCGCGTTCCCGACGACGAAGGCGCCGCCGAAGATCCACACCATGACCGGAAGTTGGCCCGACAGGTCGGGGGACCAGACGTTCACCGTCAGGCAGTCCGGCGCCGGGTCGGTCTCGACGAGCTGCGGCAGCGGTCCCTCGCCCAGAAGGCGCGGCGCCTGCGGGGGCGGGGGTCCGAACGCCGTCACCCTGCGCACGCCGTCCCAGGGGTCCGGCGGCTCGGGCCGTCCGAAGCGAAGGGGCCCGAAGGGGGGCTTCGCGAAGGGGATCCCGCGGAACACCGCGAGGCCGTCCTCGGACGAGCCCTCGACGGTGCCGGCCGCCAGCTGCGCTCTCGGCTCCATGCCAAGAGGGTTAGCCGATGCAGGGCGCGACTTCAAGCTGCGCCCGGAGCGACCTCGGGCCGCAGCCGCCGCGCGCCACGCGAGAATGGGCCGCCGTGGCTCAGTCCCTCGAGCGCTTCCGCGCCCGCGCCCACGTCATCGCGGTCGTCTACGCGGTGGCGATGTTCGCGAGTGTCATGGACACCCAGATCGTGAACGTGGCGCTCACGTCGCTGTCACGGGACTTCCACGTGACCGACTCGAGCGTGCAGTGGGTGATCACCTCCTACATGATGAGCCTCGCGATCTGCATCCCGGCGTCGGGATGGCTGGGGGACCGCGTCGGGACCAAGCGGGTCTTCCTCGCCGCCGTCGTGGTGTTCACGGTCGCCTCGGGGCTCTGCGCGGCTTCGGTGAGCATGTCCGAGCTCATCTTCATGCGCGTGCTCCAGGGGGCGGGGGCGGGGATGATGGTGCCGGTCGGGATGGCGATCGTCTATCGCGCCTACCCTCGCGAGCGTCGGGTCGACGCGACCAGGCTCATCACGCGCGTCATGGTCCTCGCCCCGGCGTCTGCGCCGCTCATCGGCGGGGCCCTCGTGACCTGGGCGTCGTGGCGCTGGATCTTCACGATCAACCTGCCAATCGGCGCGGCGGTCGTCGTGGGGGGTGCCCTCCTGCTCGAAGAGCACCGCGAGCCGCCCGAAGGGAGCTTCGACCTCTACGGCACCGTCTCGGGGGTCCTGGGCGTGGGCCTCTTCCTCTACGCGGTCGGGTCGGGGCCGACAGCGGGGTGGACCTCGCCGGAGGTCCTTGCGACCGGTCTGGGCGCGCTCTGTGCGCTCGCGTTCTTCGTGCGCGTCGAGCTGCGCCGCGACCACCCGCTGCTGGACCTGCGCATCCTCACGGACCGGCTCTTCCGGTGGTGCAGCATCTCCAACATGCTCGCCATGTGGGCGTTCTTCGGCGCGCTCGTCTTCACCGCGCTCTACGTCCAAGAGGCGCGCGGCTACTCGGCGATGGTCTCGGGGCTCACGACCTTCCCCGAGGCCGTCGCCATCGGCCTCGTGACGGGCGTCGTCGCCCGGCTCTACCGCAGAGTCGGGGCCCGCCCGCTCGTCCTGGTCGGCTTCGTCGGCCTCGCGGCGGCCAACGGTCTCCTCGCGCTGTCGGGTGCCACCACGAGCCTGTGGCTCGTGCGGGGGCTCTGCGCGCTGCTCGGGCTGTCGGTGGCCTTCATCATGCTCTCCAGCCAGACGGCGGCGTTCGCCCGCATCTCCATGTCCGCCACGGGCCACGCGTCGGCGATCTTCAACACCGTCCAGCGTGTCTCCATGTCCATCGGCGTCGCGTTCCTCGCTGCGGTCCTGGCCTTCGGCGGGGGAGACGTGGTGCACGCCCGGCCGCCGGTGAGCGCCTTTCGCTGGGTCTTCGCCGCCAACATGATCGTCGCCCTCGTGGGCGCGGCCCTGTCGTCACGGGTGCCCGACGTCGACGTCGAGGTGACCCCGGCGCGGCCGGTCGAGGGCACGAACGTCACGGAGGGGACCGGGGCGTCTCGTGGCGCCATGCGCCCATTACGGTGACGCCTGGGCATGTCGGACGCGGCCGAAGTCTGGGTCGGGAACGTCGTGCAGGAACGAGGTCGAGGGCCAGCCGCACCCTGGCGAGGAGCAAGGCGTGAGCGAACTTCCGACGATTGTCGTCTTCTCCGGGGCTTCTGCCACCATCCAGAACAGCCCACCGCTCCGGACGTCCGGCGCCGAGGCGACCCTTCGGGCCCAGCGGCTCGCCGCGCCGGCGATCGTCTACGTGAAGGCCCACAGCGCCCATCCGCTCGAGGCCGATGCCGCCGACCTCTACGCCCCGCCCGACGGTTACCTCGACGAGCAGGGCGGCTACGTCGAGCTCCGCGGGAACGAGCCACCCGAGGGCACGAGCGGGGTGTACCGCGTGGAGCTGTTGCCCTCCGACGGGCCTCTCCTTCTTCCCTACGTGGCCCGCCAGAGAGACGGGAGTCCGTGGGAGGCGACGGGGCTCTCCGCCCTCGCCGACGAGGCGGGTTCCCGCCAGACCTTCTATCCCGACGCCTCGAGGATCTACGAGGAGATCGATCGCTTCGGGCTCGACGGAGATGGCCGCGGCCGGCTCCTCGGCCGGCTGGCCAACTTCCGTTTCGTCCGCGCCCTCCCCTCGGGCGGCTACCGGAGCGAGGCCGGAGCGAGGGCAGCTGGGCTGGCGAGCCCCGAGCGACGGGGCGAGGACTACTTCGGGTACTACCCCGACCACCTTCGCGCCGAGCCCGGCGGAGCCGGCCTCGCCCGTGCCACGAACGCCGTCCAGGACACCCTCGACCAAGGCGGCGTGCTCGGTGCCCAGTGGCTCGAGGGCAGCCCGGTGATCGAAGAGACCCTCTATTGGCTCAGCCTGGTGATCGACACCCGAGTGCCGATCGTCGGCCACGCGGCGCAGCGGCCGCACGGCACCTTGAGCGCGGACGGCGATCGCAACATCGTCGACGGAGTCCGCTACCTGACGAGCCGGATCTGGGCCGACGAGGAAGGCAACGACCAGCTCGGCGCGGTCCTGATCGCCGACGAGGTGATCTATGCCGCACGTGAGGTCGCGAAGACCGACGCCCGGCCCGGCAACTATGTGGCGACCGGTGGCCACGGCGGCATCGTCGGCTCGACCGGGGTCGCTTTCGGCGCACCCGTTCTCACCTACCGTCCCGTCCACCGCCACACGAGCAGCTCCGCCGTGCGGCTGCGCGAGCTTCCGTCTTTCGTGGGCGGTCTCGTACGCGACGTGAGCGGGGAGCTGACCCTCACCGAGGTGCCGGTCAAAGGGCCCGACGGACTTCTCCTCCCCAGCTGCATGCCGGCGGTCGAGATCGTGAAGTACGGCCGCTATGCCGAGGCCTGCTGCGGGGCCGCCGAGGTGAAGGCCCTCGTCGCCCACTTCGTCGAGGGCCATCCC
>JBOGGB010000176.1:0-2577 GCA_050743605.1 Acidimicrobiales bacterium | reverse complement strand
GCGGAGAGGCGCTCCCAGCGCGGCGAGTCCAGCGAGTCGAGCAGCCTCTGTCTCGCCTCGTCTCTTTCGGTCTCGAGGAGGGCGGCCAGGTGGACGAGCGCCCTATCAGTCCCGCCGCGGTTCCACTCCGCTGTCCATCTGCCCGGCTCCGCCATGTCCGCGCGCTGCACGTCGAGGTCGCGTACGTCCCCGAGCGCGGCTGCGATCCAGCTCAGCTCCTCGCGTACCGCAACCGCGCGTGACGGGAGCGCGGAGGCGAAGAAGTCCATCGCGGCGCGCAGGCGGCGCGTCGCGACGCGCATGTCGTGGAGCTCCTCGGGGTCTTCGCCCAGTCTGGTGCCGGGCTCGTGGGCGAAGAGCTCGCGGACTTGCTGTCGGATCACTGCGAACGCCACGGCGCCGATCGTCGCGTCGGGGGGGATCTCTATGGACCCGACGTCAGGGGGACCCGGGACTGCGGCGCCTGCGGCGAGCAGGCCGGCTTCGAACTTGGAGAGTGCCGCCGGGCTCAGCCTGGCCGACTCGCGCAGGTCCTCGACCACGGCCGCCAGCGTGCCGAGCCAGCCCGGCGCGACCTCGACCTCCACCCGCCGGAGCCGTGCCAACGGGCGGTGCGTGCCGACCACGAACGTCGTGTCGTCGAGCGCCACCTCGGCGACCTCAGTGCCGGTCGCGCGCAACGAGAAGGGCTGGCGCCTGGTGCGGACCTCGAGCACCTGGAAGAGCGGACGCTGCCCCGCGACCGCGTGCAGGCGGCGTCCGACCGGGCCGCTCGGGCCTAGGGACGCCAGCCCCGAGGGGAGCGTTTCGGTGACCTCGAGGCGCCGCCGTAGCCCTCCGGGCTCGGCAGGGCGCGTGTCCTTCATCGTCACCTCGACCGTGCGTCCGCGCTGGCGCGTCCTGAGCACCAGGCCCGCCTGCACGAGTCGCCAGTCCTGGGTGTCCAGGTACCGGTCGACGAGGCGACGCGTCGGCTTCGCGAGGACGGTGAGCGTCGGCACCTCCGCGTAGAAACGAGAGGGGAGCGCCGCGAGCCACCGTTCGACTGGCCTGAGGTCCGAGGCGTCGAACTGCCACTCGACCTCCTCGGTGGTGCCACTGCCCGCCGCTTCGCTCATTTGCGGCGAGGCTACTGCGGCGGCCGCTCCGATCCGCCGCGGAGCCCGGTGAGGATCGCCGCGACTCGTCGCAGCCCGCGCGCCGCGCGACGCGCACCGGTAGGCTGACACGTGATGGCTCCGAGCACTGCCAAGGTGCTCCTCGACGAGGGTCTCGAGGCGCGCGAAGAGATCGTGCGCGCCGCCGGCGGCATGATCGTCCGGCGCGCGCCGGGGGGTGAGCCTCAGGTGGCGGTGGTCCATCGACCCGCGCGGTTCGACTGGACCTTTCCGAAGGGCAAGCTCGCGAACGGCGAGACGCTGGAGGAGTGCGCGATCCGTGAGGTCGCAGAGGAGACCGGGTTCACCTGCCGGTTGGCCGCCTTCGTCGGCCACACCGAGTACCGCGACCGGAAGGATCGACCGAAGGTCGTGGCATATTGGGTCATGGAGGTCGATTCTGGCGAGTTCGTGGCCGGACGGGAGGTGGACGAGCTGAGTTGGGTCGACCTTGCCGGTGCTGCGCACCAGCTCACCTACGAGCGGGACCGCGAGTTGCTGGTCGCGCTCGGCGCGGCGGTCCACGACCTGTTCACCCCGCGACCCTGACCCTGCGACGTGTGCGGGCGGATCGCGCAGAGCGAGCCGAGCAGGTATGCGGAGCGCCTGGGAGCGCTCGTAGACCTCGGGGACGACTGGCGCCCGAGCTGGAACATCGGTCCGACCGCGCCGGTCCTCGGCGCACGTTCGCGTGATGGCGAGCGCGTGCTCGCGGCGTTCGCGTGGGGGCTGCTTCCCGGCTGGTGCGACGACCCGAAGGCGGCCTCGCGTGCCTTCAACGCGCGGGTGGAGTCGGTAGCGACGAAGCCGATGTTCCGCCAGGCGTTCCGACGCCGTCGCCTCCTCGTGCCGGTGGACGGCTTCTACGAGTGGGCCCGGATCCCTGGAACGTCGCGCAAGCGGCCGTACTTCTTCGAGCGCGCGGACGGCGACCCCGCCGTGCTCGCAGGGCTGTGGGAATACTGGACGCGTGACGGCGACCGGCGACTGACCGCCACGGTGCTCACCTCGAGGGCGGGCCCCGACATGCCCGTCCACGACCGTCAGCCTGTCGTGCTCGAGCCGGAGGACTGGGCACGCTGGCTCGAACCGGGCACCGGAGGTGACGAGCTCTTGGGGGCCGTCTTGGAGCCCAGGGCCGGGGTCCTCGTGCACCACGCCGTCAGCGTGGAGGTGAGCTCGGTGCGCAACGACGGCCCGCACCTGGTGAGTGCCGTCGACCCTGAGCCGGCCTCCCCGGACTGACGTCTACCGGGCCCGACTCCCGTCCCCGACTCCCGTCCGAGGACCGCGGCCGAGCCGTCAGGGGCGGGGAGGGAGCGGCGGTGGCACCCGCGACGGGCGGGTGGACGCATCCGGCGGCACCGCCGCCGGGGCGCGCGCGAGCCCCTCGAGCACGAGGGCGATCGCGCGCTCCAGC
>JBOGGB010000175.1:0-3374 GCA_050743605.1 Acidimicrobiales bacterium | reverse complement strand
GCCAGGTGCTCACCAGACGCCACTAAGCGAGCTGGCTGTACGCTCCTGGGTCGGTGGCCAATCAGCGTCGCGAGATCGCGATGTCGTCCACGGAGGTGGCGACGTTCCTCGCGGACCGACACGTGGCCACCATGTGCACCAGGAACTGGGACGGCTCCATCCATGCCGTTGCGATGTGGTACGGCTTTCTCGACGGCCGGCTCGCGGTGCACACGAAGGCGAAGTCCCAGAAGGCTCGCAACCTCACGCGGGACCGTTCCCTGACCTGTCTCGTCCACGCGGGTGAGCGCTACGAGGAGCTACAGGGAGTCGAGCTGGTCGGCAAGGCGGAGCTCGTCGATGATCCGGAGAGGCTGTTCATCGTGGCCGCGAGCGTCTTCGACCGGTACGTCGCTCCCTATACGGAAGCCGCGCGTGAGGCCGTCGAGTCGGCACTGCGAAAGCGCGTCGCTTTCGTCCTCGAGGTGGAGCGCACGGTGAGCTGGGACCATCGGAAGCTGGACGCGCCGAAGGACCGCTGAGGCAGGGGCTCAGGCGCCGCTCTTGGACCGCCTGGAGCGAGAAGAGAGGCGTCGTGCGCTGCGGCGGGTCAGCCGCGACCCGACCGAGCTCGCCATCAGCGTCAGCCCGATGCCGGCCAACCAGAGGTCCTTCGCGATTGCCGTCCCGTCGCGGCTGGGTCGCAGGCTTCCTTCCTGTCGCAGCCCCGGCGTCTTCACGTACAGGCCGAGCAGGCCCCCGGCAAACGCGCTCAGTGCCAGACCGGCCACGCCGTCACCCACGACGATCGGAGCGAGCAACGCGCCGCCGAGTGCTACCTCGCCGGCCCCGAGAGCCTTGCCGAACTGCCCAGAAGGAACGTTCTCGAGCATCGGGTACACGGAAGAGGCAAAGCCGTGCAGGTGCTCGTGGGTGTCCTTGTCCGCTTGGAGCTTGGACAGCCCGGAGTTCAAGATGAACGCTCCGGACGCCATTCGTACTGGAAGGTTCGCAACTCGTGAACGGTGTCTCATCGTCTCCACGCTACCCGCCGTCGCGTCCTGAGACACCAAGGCTCGAACGATGCTGCGCCGACCGACGCGCGTGCGCGGTTAGTCGGCGCCTGGAAGCGTGAAGGTCGTGGCGAGCCACTCCGTCACCACCTCGGCAGCACGCGCCCCCTGTCTCCGCAGACCGTGGTCCCCATCCTCCAGCCACGTGTGGGTGACCGGACCGGGGATCACCGCGGTCGCCTCCTCCAGCTCTGCTGGGGTGCCGTAGGCGTCCCTCGTCCCCGAGACGAAGAGGCACGGCACGGCGAGGTCGGGGAAGTGGGAGGTGCGGAGCTTCTCGGGTCGGCCGGGCGGGTGCAGTGGGTAGCTCACCAGCACGAGGCCCGCCGACCGAAGGCCTGCTGCGACGACCTGGGAGCAGATCCTTCCGCCCATGGACCTCCCTCCGAGCACGAGCTGTTCGGCACCCACTCCGAGCCGGTCGGCCAGCGCGCCCGCGCGGTCGCGCACGCTGGCTTCGAGCACCGCCGGTGGATCCGGGCGACGCTTGCCTGCGGTCCGGTAGGGGAAGTCCATCCGTTCGACTGCCACGCCGGTCGTTGCGACCGTGTCGGCAAGGGTGACGAGCGCCTCGCTCGAGGCGTCGGCTCCGGCCCCCGGGGCCAGCAGCACGGCTGCGACCGATGGGGGCGGTCCTGACCGGATCGGCTCGGGGTCGCGTGACGTGCGTGTCACGAGGCGACCGTAGCGCCAGTCCGTCGACTCGGACGGGGTGGACAACTCGGGCGTGACACCCGAGAGATCAGCGCGGTAGGGTCCCGGCCGTCGTTCGGGCGTGGGGGCTCAGACGGCGCCGATCGCTCGTCGATCGGCCTTCATGGGGAATGCAATCAAAGGGGAAAGGGGATGGACACTTGCTGCGTTCTATCGCGCTCCGTCGCGCCTCTGTGGCTGCCGCACTATCGGTGCTGGCCGCCCTCGTCATAGCGGTCACTTGCGGCATCCCGGCCGGGTCGTCCCCTGCCGGTGCGGCTCCACGCGGTTCGACAGCCGCGCCGACCGGGGCGATCTCGGCGACAAGCACGCTCGCGGTCCTCTCGACTGGAACGGACGAGACATTGGGGTCGATCACGATCACACTGAGCGCAGCCGGGTCGCTCATGGCGGGAAGCACGCTGACTTTAAAAATTGTCCCTTCGACCGGTGGTGGCCACATTGACTGGGACAACTACGAGGTGTCACCCCACACAGTGGCCGTCTCAACATTCAGCTCTTCTGGCTCCTCACTCAGCATGCTCCTCGGGAAGAAGGATGCGAACACGTCAGCATCAATAGAGGTCACCCAGGTCAAGGTCTCGACCGTGGGTGCTGAGGGCGACGCAGTCGTCACGCCTCGACTGACAGGCGTCACCTTCACTCCCTCGTCTGCCACTGACGGGAAGGTCGTGCAGACACCGCCGAGCGCCCCCACCCTCGCGCTTGCCGCGCGCAGCCAGCCGCAAGTGGACCTCGGTGAGAGCTCCGCTGCCGCGGGGACATGGACACTCACAGTGTCGGGAGACGCCACGACAGGCGACGGCTGGGCTGCCGGCACCGTCTTGACGATCAGGGTCTCGCCACCCGCCGGCACGAACTGTACGGGTGGCGGCTACTTGTACTTCGTGGGGACGCCGTCGATCACGGTGGGCACTGCCAGCAGTATCAGCGCGACCCCCTCCGTGTCGGCGTCGCTAGCGAACAGCGGAGCATGCTCCTCTTCACGACCCAACGAGCTGAAGCTCGACTTCGGCGATGCCGTCTGGTTCACGGGCACGACGAAGACCACTGTGCAGATCGAGATCAGCGGAGTCCACTACGCAGTAGGTACGACAATGTCGGCGACGGGCACCGGAGATGTCGAGGTCGACGCTTCGTACTCCGCGACTCCGGCGAGCGTCGCCACGACGGCCGCCTCCAACGCGGCGATCGTCGCGACACACTCGACACACGGAACATCGTCGACAAAGGGCGCATCGTCGACAAAGTCGACAAGTTCGACAAAGACAAAGACAAAGACAAAGCCCACAAAGGGAACAGGCTCCACAAAGCCGACAAACGGAACAGGGTCGACAAAGCCAGGCCTGAAGGCCGACTCACCGGCGAAGTCCGTTTCGCAGGACGCCGACGACGCGCCGATAAGCCCCGTGGAGGTGATCGAGTCGTCCGCGACGACCATCCCGGCGGGCTATGTCTGCCTCAGGCTGTCGGGTGCGCAATTCGACACGGCCGCACCTGGCTCGGTGACGGTCCCGGAAGGCAACGGACAGGTGAGCACGAAGGTGACGTACGAAGACGAGTCCGCCACAGCTGCTCCGGTCGCACAGTTCCAGGTGATCAAGGCTT
>JBOGGB010000174.1:0-2610 GCA_050743605.1 Acidimicrobiales bacterium | reverse complement strand
GTAGCCGACCGTGATCGCACCGATCGGCGAGAACGACTCGGGGATGCCGAACGCCGCCCGGACGTGTCCGAGCCGTGTCACGGGGATCCCGAAGAAGCAGGCGCCCAACCCGTCGTCCACCGCAGTCAAGAGCATGAGCAGGCTGGCGAAGCCCGTGTCGATGTCCCAGTACGGCGCCGGCCACCAGGCGCCGGAGCGGTCGGTGAACCCCTTGTCGGGCTGTGCGTAGCGGTCGAGGTACGCGTCCCTGCTCGAGCAGGGGACGATGACGAGCGGTGCGTCGAACGTGGCGGCGAACCAGTTGTCCTTGCTCTCGTCGGGGGACGCCGCGTCCCGGAACCGGGCGATGTCCTCGAGCTCGTCGAGCACCAGGAACCCGAACCCCTGCGAGAACCCGGCCGACGGAGCATGGAGCCCGTTGGCGACGATGCGCTCGATCGCCTCCCTCGGCACGGGCCGGTCTGCCGCATAGTGCCGTACCATCCGGCGCCGGTTGATCACGTCCTGCAGTTCCACTGCCCTCCTCCCCGCCCACCCCGCCGGCCGGCCCACGTCTCCGCCGCCCGCCACACCGCCCGACAGCTTCCCTCCCGCTACGCCGGCTGCCTCCGCCGGTGTAGGAACTTCACGAACTCCACACCCTCGCGCAAACGCCGCTTCATGATGTCGCTGTCCCGCACCATGTCGGCCGAGATCTCGGCGATCTTGCCGGCCCGGAAGTAGAACTTGCGGTACAGCTGGTCCACCGAGTCGAAGATCTCGGTGCGGTTGAGGTTGGGGTAAGAGAGCGCCGCCGTCTGCACGCCGTGCTCGTCCACCAAGACGGCGTCGCCGTCGGGCAGCCAGCCCTCCTCCTTCGCCTGCCGGTACAGCGCCGTCCCCGGGTACGGCGCGGCGATCGACACCTGGATGGTGTGCGGGTTGATGTCCCGGGCGAACCGGATCGTCTCCTGGATGGTCTCCGCCGTCTCGCCGGGCAGCCCCACGATGAAGGTCCCGTGGATCGTGATGCCCAAGCTCCGGCAGTCCTTGGCGAACTGCCGGGCGCGCTCGACCTTCACGCCCTTCTTGATGTTGGTGAGGATCTGTTGATTGCCCGACTCGAAACCGACGAGCAGCAGCCGCAGCCCGTTCTCGCGTAGCACCTTCAACGTCTCGTAGGGCACGTTGGCCTTAGCGTTGCACGACCACTCGAGGCCGAGCCGGCCCATGCCCTGGGCCACTTCCTCCGCTCGGGGCCGGTTGTCGGTGAAGGTGTCGTCGTCGAAGAACACCTCCTTCACCTGAGGGAAGTACTCACGGATCAACGCCATCTCGCCGAGAACGTGCTCGACGCTGCGGGTGCGGTAGCGGTGGCCGCCGACCGTCTGGGGCCACAGGCAGAAGGTGCACTGCGACCGGCAGCCCCGGCCGGTGTACAACGACACGTACGGATGCTTCAGGTAACCGATGAAGTAGTCCTCCACCGCGAGGTCGCGCTTGTACACCTCGGTCACGTAGGGCAGCCGGTCCATGTCCTCGAGGATCGTCCGGTCCGGGTTGTGCACCACCTTCCCGGAACCGTCGCGGTAGGTGATCCCGTCGACGCGGTCGAACGGGCGGCCCTCGGCGATCTCGACCACCGTGAAGTCGAACTCCTCCCGGGCGATGAAGTCGATGGCCGGCGAGGCCAGCAACGATCCCTCGGGGTCGACCGCCACCTTGGCGCCCACGAACCCGAGCAACAGGTCGGGGTTGGCGGCCTTCATCGCTTCGGCGACTTTGACGTCGCCGGGGAACGACGGCGTGCTCGTGTGCAGGACGCACAGGTCGTAGCTCGAGGCGAGCGGCAGCACGTCGTCGAGCCCGAGCCCGGCCGGGGGCGCGTCGACGAGCTTCGAACCGGGGACGAGCGCTGCGAGCTGAGCGAGCCACGTCGGGTACCAGAACGAACGGATCTCCCGCCGCGCCTGGTAACGCGACCCGGCCCCGCCGTCGAACCCCTCGTAGGAGGGCGGGTGGAGGAAGAGGGTGCGCAACATCGTCAATGGACCTCCTGTTGGGCGAGGGTAATGGCTGCCGTCTGGCGGCTCGCCTCAGATCCGGGCGCCGGCAGATTGCGCGGCCGAAGTCCTACGATCGCAAGCGCGCCCGCCAGCTCGCCGGTGAACCGGTTCGGCATGGGACGACGTGCTGCCACCCGAGCGTCGGAAGTGCGAGCGCGGTCGATGGCCCCCAGCACGCAGTCGACGAGCCGACGAGGGTGCGGGTCGCAGACGTCGGCCTCGCCCAGTTCGAGCTCGTGCTGCACGTTGTCGCGGCCGTGACCGGGCATCACGTCGAGGAGCATGAGCGGGCGTCCGACGACGCGCGCCTCGCTGCACGTGCTCGCTCCCGGCGTGGTGACGACGAGGTCGGACGCGGCCATGAGCATCGGCCCTCGCCAAGGCAGCCTCGGCCGGAAGGGTGGTGGCCGGCCGCTGGCCTGCGATCCAGACGAGACAGTCACGGCCAAGGCGCTGAGCTGTGCGCATTGCCAAGCCGCGCTGAGCGATGCGGATCAGGTCCTGCACGGGCGCTATGACAAGATCGATCTGCCGCCGGTTCGCCCGGTGGTCACCCGGGTAGAGC
>JBOGGB010000173.1:0-2310 GCA_050743605.1 Acidimicrobiales bacterium | reverse complement strand
AGCTCCCGAGGAACAGCGGCAGGCCGGCGAGCCGGGCCGCGGTAATCAGCCCCCACGCGAGCGCCTGGTTCCCGCTGACCTGGGTGTACTCGCCTGGCGGGAACTGCGCGGGGAGGATCTCGTAGCTCGCCTCGAAGAGCTCGGCCGTTTCGCCGAAGTGGTAGCCGGCGCTGAGCGCCCTCCTGTTGGCCTCCGCGACGAGCGGCTTGTCGGCGAAGCGCTTCTCGATCCACTCGATCGTCGGATCGATCGGGCGCGTGTAGAGCCAGCTCAACAGTCCGAGCGCGAAGAAGTTCTTCGAGCGCTCCGCGTCACGGGGCTTCACCCCCGCCTCCTTGCAGACCTCCTGGGTGAGGGAGGTCATCGGGACCTCGTAGACCTTGAAGGCCTCGAGGCTCCCGTCGGTGAGCGGGTTCGACCCGTAACCGGCCTTGGCCAGGCTGCGCTCGTCGAAGGAGTCCGCGTTCACCACGAGCGTCGCGCCCGGCTCCAACACCCCGAGGTTCGCCTTCAGAGCTGCGGGGTTCATCGCGACGAGGACGTTGGGTGCGTCTCCGGGCGTCACGATGTCGTAGTCGGCGATCTGCACCTGGAAGGCCGAGACCCCGGCGAGCGTGCCGGCGGGAGCCCGGATCTCCGCGGGGAAGTCCGGGAACGTCGAGAGGTCGTTGCCGAAGAGCGCGCTGGACGTGGTGAAGCGGTCCCCGGTCAGCTGCATCCCGTCGCCCGAGTCCCCGGCGAAGCGGATCACGACCCGGTCGAGCTGGTGTTGAGGGCGGAGGTGCTCTTCGGTGGTCGTCACTGCACGTCGAGCCTAACCGGAGCATCCCCGGGGCAGTGGACCACCGGGTCCCGTTCGGCCACGACCCGTTCAGCCACGGCCCGTTCGGCCACGGCCCGTTCAGCCACGGCCCGTTCAGCCACGGGGCAGCGCCGTCAGGCGATCGTGACGTCGTGGTCGAGGTAGACGTCTTGGATCGCGTGGATGATCGCCGCACCCTCCTCGGTGGGGCGCTGGAAGGACTTGCGCCCGACGATGAGACCCTGGCCCCCGGCCCGCTTGTTCACGACGGCGGTGCGCACCGCGGCAGCGAGGTCGCCCTCGCCCTTGGACTCGCCGCCCGAGTTGATGAGCCCGACCCTCCCGGCGTAGCAGTTCACGACCTGCCAGCGCGTCAGGTCGACGGGGTGGTCGGTCGTCAGCTGGTCGTAGACCAGAGGGTCGGTCTTCCCGAACCGGAGGGCGGGATAGCCGCCGTTGTTCGCGGGCTGCTTCTGCTTGATGAGGTCGGCTTCGATGGTGACGCCGAGGTGGTTGGCCTGTCCCGTCAGGTCGGCCGAGACCTCGTAGTTCACCCCGTCCTTCGTGAAGCCGGGGTTCCTCAGGTAGCACCACAGCACCGTGAGCATCCCGAGCTGGTGCGCCTCGGCGAACGCGTCGGACACCTCGTGGAGCTGGCGGTCGGCGAGGTCGGAGCCGAAGTAGACGGTCGCGCCGACTCCCAGCGCGCCGAGCTCGAACGCCTGACGCGGCGAGCCGAACGGGACCTGGTCGTAGGTGTTCGGGAGATGGAGGAAGTCGTTGTGGTTCAGCTTCACGATGAACGGGATGCGGTGCACGTAGCGGCGCGACACCGCACCGAGGGCACCGAGGGTCGTCGCGATCGCGCTGCAGTCGGCCGCCAGCGCGAGCTCGCACAGGTTCGCGGGGTCGAAGTACTTCGGGTTCGCGGCGAAGCTCGCGGCGGCAGAGTGCTCGATCCCCTGGTCGACCGGGAGGATCGACAGGTAGCCGGTGCCCCCGAGCCGCCCGTGGCCGTAGAGCGAGCCGAGTGCGCGCAGCACGGCAGAGGACCGGTCCGAGTCGCGGAACGTGCGGTCCAAGAAGTCGGGGCCGGGCAGGACGAGGCCGTCGGCAGGGAACGCCTTCGCCTCGTGGCGCAGCAGGTCGTCGGCGTCGTCGCCGAGCAGCTGCTGGAGGTCGATTGCCATGGGTCGAGCCTACTTGGCACCACGTCGCCGGCTCGCCGGCGCGCCCCCTGCCGCCAAGCTGCTGCTCCGGGTGCTCGGGCTGCTCCGGCCGTCCCGGACGGCTCGTCGCGGGCCCGCACGGCGCCGTCCGCCCCTCGGTCCCAGAGCGTCGAGACGCTCTGCCACGTCGTAGGCCCCGGCGTCCGCGCGCGCGACTCGCTGGAACAGTTCCCGGGCCCTCGGCAGGTCACCGGCACGCTCGTAGAGGTCCGCCAAGGCGTACCACTGGCGGAGGTGCCGGTCCGACGGGTTGCGCAACGCGCGTGCAGCCCCCGCGCC